>JAYVRS010001069.1:0-10571 GCA_043776185.1 Bryobacteraceae bacterium
TTAAGGATATAGAAACAACCAAAAGAATTCAAGTCCCAAGCACGGAATTCGTCTCATTATTGCAGGAATTCTAATTACCCAGCAGTCCGCCGTGGCCAAGTGAGGCAATTTCCCACCCTGACACGCGATAGCGGGCCAGCATCGGCGGCAAAATAAGATCCACCACGTTGGGTTTGGCCGAACGGTAGCAACCGGGTGCCGAGACAATCGGCACATCGTCCTTGTAACCGAGCAGGAGCAAATTGCCGGGCTCCACGGGAGCCATAAAACGTTCCACCTGGCAGCCGACCTGGATGATCGCGCGGCCGATGACATCTTCAGGCCCGGCTGGGGCCGTAGTGGAGGCCACCAGGATCACGGTCGGCTTAGCGCGCAACAAATGCTGCAAAGAGCGCGCGACGGAAGCGTCGTCCTCGGTAGCGGCCAGAGAATAGGCCGCTTGCAGGCCGAAACGCTCGAGGCGTTGGCGGACGATGCCTTCAAACAGGACGCGGGCACGATCAGCGTGTAGCGGATCGGTGTACAGCACTCCGATAGCGGGCGTGCGCACGGGGCGGGCCTGCAGGATGGGTCCGCGCTCCTTCAGCATTCCCAAGACGCTATCGAGATCGGCGCGGCCGACGGCAAAGGGCTTGCTCTTGATGGTGGCCACGCGCTGCCCGGCGCGGGCAAACGTAAAGTTGGCCAGCGTGGCTATGACGATCGCCGAGGTGCAGTTGATCTGCCGCAGCATCTCCTCGTCCACCAGCAGGCAGCAATCTTCGGTTGCGAACAAGTTCGCGCGTCCGCCGGCTGCCGGCCGGATCTCCAAAGAGCCGCATCCAATCTCGTGAGAGACAACGAGGACGGCTTCGTCCTCGCCCATCTCCCACTCTTCCAGTTCAGTTACCCAAACTTGTTGCATCCCCTCGGACGATAACAGCCGGACATCCTCGTCTCGTAAGATGTGTCCCTTGGCCAGCAGCTTCTTACCGCCAGGCCTAAATATGGTGGAACACAGGATGCGACCGGTCGCCTCTTGGGTGGATACGGTTTGTGCTTTCATTCTCGACTACACTCCTCCGCTTTTCCGCGATAGCACGCGGGAAACGCTATCCCTCTGTGATATCGCAAAAACCATTGAAAACAAAGTACTTATGCAAGACTCTTTTGCGGGTATAGCGATGTAGGTACTGGTCGGAACGCGAGGGGAGTTAAGTCGTTGACCCTTAACAAATCAGGCAGTCGGTTTGAGCACAGGGCGGGTGATTTGTGCTTCAGGGAACAGGGTGAACGGATCCCCCACTATGGGGGGATTAGCGATGGTCACGAGTCGGCGAATGACGGCAATTTCATCACATGCGTGCAGCTTAGGACAGCGTAGGCAATCCTTCCATGCCTTCAGTGGAAGCTCGGATCTATCCACCAGGTCGAAGTGGAGCTTGTGGAAAAAGCCGGGGACATAGGTAAAGGCGAAAATCGAGTGTAGGCCGAGATGCTCCCCTTCGGTGACGAGAGCTTCCACAATGCGGCGGCCGATCCCCTTCGTTTTGATGGCCGGGTCCACTCCCAAGGAGCGGACTTCCGCCACAGTGGGCGTGTAGATATGCAACGCTCCGCAGCCGATCAGGTGGCCGGCTTCGTCGACAGCGATGGTGAAGTCGCGAACGTGCTCGGCGAGTTCGAATTGGTTGCGAGGCAGCATGACGCCGGTGTCGGCGTATTTCTGAATCAGCTGAGCCATGGGCCGGACGTCGGCGAGGGTGGCTTTGCGGACGAGGGTAGTCATGAGGCGACCATACGGGTGCCGACGGCTTCGTCGCGCAGCAATTGCGCGAGGATGCCGGGCGTCGCGCCGGGAGCAATGGTCACGGATTCCACGCCGCCCGTGAGAGCTTCACTGGCGGAGACGAGCTTAGCTTCCATGCCGCCGGTGGCGACGCCGTCGGCAATCAGGGTATGGGCAGCCGCGGCGGTGAGCACGTCAATCACGCGGCCGTCAGCGCCTTTCACGCCGGGGACATCGGTGAGGAAAATCAACCGGGTGGCACCGAAGCCGGTGGCGACGCTGACGGCCATCTGGTCCGCATTGACGTTGAAGATTTCGCCTTTCGGGTTGCCGGCCACGCAGGCCACCACGGGCGTGTAGCCGTTCGAGGTGAGCAGATCAAGCAGCGCGGGATGGGTGCGTGAGGGCTTGCCGACTTGGCCCAGTTCGTCCGAGACCTTTACGGCCTCGGTGAGGGCCGCGTCGATGCCGGTGAGGCCGACGGGGGAGGCCCCAGCGGCGACCAGCGAGGCGACAAGCTCGTGGTTCACGGTGCCAGCGAAGACCTTCAAAATGGCATCGACGACGTCGGGCGTCGTGACGCGCAGGCCGTGGACGAAGGTGCTTTCGACGCCGCGTTCGGCGAGGTAACGCGTCATTTGCTTGCCGCCGCCATGCACGACGACCATCGGATGCTGAAGCGCCACGGCGGCCAGTTCGGCGGCGAGCCGATTGCGGGAGGCGGGCTCGTCCAGCAGCGTGCCCCCCAGTTTTACGAGTAACTTCACAACAAGCCGTCCGTTTCCGGCCAACCGAACATGAGGTTTAGGTTTTGTACGGCTTGTCCAGCGGCACCTTTCACCAGGTTGTCAATGGCAGCGACGATCACCACGCGCCGGCCGTCTTGCACGACGCCCAAGTCGCAAAAGTTGGTGCCGGTGACGGATTGAAGGTCGGGCACTTGCCCCGGAGCGTAGCGCCGGACGAAAGGCTCATCGGCATAGGCTTCGGCGTAGATGGCCGAGAGATCGGCGTCCTGATTGAGCCGGACATAGATGGTCTCTAAGATGCCGCGATGGACGGGAATCAGCTGGGCGGTGAAGCTAAACTGGCTCTCTTCGAGTCCGGAGTTTTGCAGCACTTCGGGGACGTGGCGGTGTTGCAGGATGGAGTAAGCCGAAAAGTTCTGGGTCACTTCGCAGAAGTGAGTTTTCAAGCTCGGCTTACGGCCGGCGCCGGAGACGCCGCTCTTGGCGTCGCAGACGACGCCCGCGCCCAAGTCGAGCACGCCGGCTTCGACCAAGGGGCGCAGCGCCAAGTTGGCGGCGGTGGGATAGCAGCCGGGATTGGCGACGAACCGTGCCCCGCGAATCTGGCCACGGTAGAACTCCGGCAGGCCGTAGACGGCTTCGGCCAGTAACTCCGGCGGCACCGCGGGCTCTTTATACCAACGCGCATAGACTTCGGGCGTACGCAACCGGAAAGCGCCGCTTAAATCGATGACGCGAATACCGGCGGCGAGAAAAGCGGGCGCAAGCTCGATGGAGACCTCGTGAGGCGTGGCGAGAAAGACGGCCGCGACCCCAGCTTGGAGGGCGGCTTCCGGCGTGGCGGTAATCCGCAATGGCCGCGATGGTCCGTGCTGACCCATAGGCACGGGCCGATCGCCAGGGTCCGCGCGATGCTCCATCAGCACCGGACCGGTATGCGGATGCGCCGCCAACAGACGAATCAGCTCCGCGCCGCTATAGCCCCGGAACCCAACAATACCCACTAAAGTCTTCATGATTAATTATTCAGCCCGATGCATAATTATAACACGGCCCTAAATTTGCTCACTGGCCGACTTTTCCGCCAAATCGCCGATCACCGGCAATTTCACGCGTTCGCGTTGGCTGGTCTTGATCAGCATGAAGACCCCCGCGCCGATCACGGCCAGCCGCAGCGGCCAGCCAATGCGGGGCATGAAGCCGTAGCGGAACATCGGGGCGATCACCTTGTCGACAATGAGCCAGGTGACGAATAGGTACAGTCCTTGAAAGGCATGGAAGCGCGCATCGCGTTCCTGGCGGAATCGCTCCGAGGCTAAAACATAGATGGAGGCGATCCAGCCGAACCAGGGCACATAGCAGAGGGTGGCGGCCGTTTGTGGGGTTAATCCGTCGCCACTAGCGGCCGGTGGCGTGCCCGGAATTGGCGGCGGAGCCGCAGAACTGGTGCCCGGCTGGGGCCCGCCACATTTTCCACAAAACGCGTCTCCCGGGTTCACCGGTCCGCCACAGTTGCTGCAGTAAAGCATCATAGTTCCATACCCCGAGAGACCGGCGCGCGAGGCCCGTCCTACTGACCCCTACGGAAGATTGCCGCAGGAGGTTCATAACATCATAAGACGCCGAAAGGGTATCCGGTGGCGACGGGGCCGTGATAGGATGACTCGCATGCGGAAAGTCCTCCCCCTGTTAGTACTGCTGGTCGCTTTGCCGCTTTTTGCGGCCAAGCAGCTGTCCATCTACTTTATCGATGTGGAAGGTGGGCAATGCACGCTGATCGTCTCGCCCTCCGGCCACTCGCTGCTGGTGGATACGGGTTGGCCGGGTCTGCAAGCGCGCGACGCCGACCGCATCGTCAAGACGGCAAAGAAGGCGGGCTTGAAGCGGATCGATCACCTGCTGATCACCCATTATCATTCTGACCACGTGGGCGGGATCACCCAACTGACGGAACGCTTCCCGGTCGCCAACTTCATCGTGCACGGAAAGAATACAGAGACCGGCAAAGGCCCCGACAATCTGCAAGAGGCCTGGGACCGGGCCGCCGCCAAGGGCACCACCACGATCGTGAAGCCGGGCGATAGCGTACCGCTGAAGGGGCTTGATATCAAGATCGTTTCCGCGCGCGGCGAACTGCTGGCGCAACCGCTCCCTGGGGCGGGTGGCGAGAACCCGCTGTGCGCCACCGCGCCACGCAAGGATCCGGACCCTTCCGAGAATGCCCGCAGCGTCGGCTTCGTGCTTACCTACGGGAAGTTCCGGTTTGCCGACTTGGGCGACCTGACCTGGAACAAAGAGACGGACTTGGCTTGCCCCGTGAACAAACTCGGCAAGCTGGATGTGCTGTTGTCCACCCATCACGGTTCCAACCAATCGAACCCAGCCGCGTTGGTGCATGCGCTGGCGCCCCGCGTGATTGTGATGAATAATGGCGCCAAGAAAGGCGGAGACGCATCGTCCTGGAAGATCTTCAAAGCTTCGCCGGGTCTCGAAGACCTCTGGCAACTGCACTTCGCCGTGGCGGCGGCGAAAGAGGCAAATGTAGAAGACCCCTACATTGCGAACCTCCAAACACCCGGCGGAGGCAATCTTTTGCTCTCCGTAGAGCCCACCGGACGCTTCCGGTTGTTAAACTTCAGAAACAAGTTTGAAAAAGTTTACAACGCACGTTAAGCTTAACTAAAGGAAGATAAGGGATTTGCGGCTCCGCTCGCGGAGCAAGACCCTTGACAGCTGCCATGCCAGTCGGTATAACATTGTTGTATCCCGCCCGCGTCCCCGCCCGTCTTGCTATCCAGCGCCCTTTTGTATCCAGTTCTATTGAACCCCAGAATCAATTTTGTGCCAGTTTCCTTGGAGGAGATCTCGATGAAGATCGGTAATTCAGTATTTAATTTCGCTTTGGTTGGCCTTTGCGCCCTCTCGATGGTGCCCCGACTATCCGCGCAGACGGTTAGCGTCAACCCGGCCACGATATCGTTGAATGCGCCGGCCAGTTCCACTTCGCCGGTATCGCAGGCATTGACGGTGTCGGTAAGCGGAGGAGGTGGCCAGACGTTGAGCGTGAACGCCGCGTCCCCGCCCTCCAATTCCTGGCTGCGAGTCGTCGTGGCTACCGTAGCGGGTTGCCAATCACCGGTGATCGGGTGCAACATCAGCAACCCGGGTTCTACGGTGAGCGTTACGGCGCAAGCGGATCCGACCGGTTTGGCGCAGGGAACGTATTCGGGTCAGGTGAATCTCACCTTGACGGGCAGCCCCAATCCCAGTATTCAGGTGGCGGTCACCTTTACGGTGGGCGCCGGCACCGGTAGCTCCGGCGTTTTGACCGCGTCGCCCATCTCGCTCAGCTTTTCCGCACTGCCTGGCGGCAGCGGCCAGAGCCAGAATGTGGCGATCACCAATACCGGTAACGCCATCTCCTATACGCTCTCCTCGAACGTCACTTGGTTAAGCACCAATCTCGGTAGCGCGCAGGGCATCTCGCCCGGCACCCTGACCGTCACCGCGAGCGCGCTGACTCTTCCGGCCAACACTTATTCAGGTTCGCTGACGTTGACGCCTACCGGCGGTGGCCAATCGACCACCATCCCTGTCACTTTCACCGTTTCCACCACCCAACAATTCCAGATCAACCCGTCGGCTCTGACCTTTAGTTATATCAATGGCAGCGGCGGCGCGAATCCTTCGGCCAGCTTGGCGATTGGCGTGACGACGGGTTCACCGATTGCCTATACGGTGACGGCCAGCTATGGCCTGGGTCCCACCAATTGGCTCTCCACCAATCCGGTCAACGGGGGCACCACCGGTACGGCCGTCTCTCCCACGAACATCACGGTAACCCCCAATGCCGCCAGTCTGCCAATTGGCACTTATACGGCCACGCTTATCTTTTCGGCGACGGGACTGACGACGGTGAATGTCCCGGTGACTTTGACGGTTTCCTCGCCACCTACCTTCACCGTGAGCCCGACCCCACTTACGATTAGCGTCCAGCCCTCCACCGTCGCCTCGCGCACCTTGAGCATTGGGACCTCGAACAACGCCGTCGTGAATTACAACGTGACCTCGCAATATGTCTCTCCTCCCAGTCCTTCTGTTTTGTGGTTGAATATCGCGAATGGCTCGGGTACTACGCCGAATTCGACGACCATTGGCGTCAATCCCGGCGCGCTACCGGTGGGTACCTACACGGCCCTGCTGACCATCACGTCTTCCACTCCCGGTGTGGCCGCCACCACGGTGACGGTAACCATGACGGTGACTAACAGCCAGATTGTTACGTTCTCGCCAAGCTCACTCAGCTTTAGCTTCGTCGGCGGCGGAGCATCGCCGCCCTCTCAGAGCGTGGCGCTGGGGCTCACTCCTCCGACCCCCGCCCAATCCGCCACGGTTGGCGCGGTTACCACGATCCAAGGCCAAACCTGGCTCTCCGCCTCCCTGTCCAGCCCGAGCGGTTCGCAGATTACCGGTAGCACGTCGGCAGTGGTGACGGTGAACCCGTCCGGCCTGGCGAACGGCACCTACACCGGCAAGGTGCAGATCAATATCTTTGGCGCCGTGTCCAATAGCCTAGTCGAGATCCCGGTCAGCTTCACCATTTCCGGCGTCACCGGCGGTGGTTCGGGCGGCGGCACCGGTACGCAAACCGTGCTCCTGTCTCAAGGCCAGTTCAACTTCAACACGACGCCCGGCGGCGTCGCTCCCGATCAGACCCTGGTGCTCACTTCGAATAGCTCAACGCAGATTCCCTACAGCCTCAGCACGCCTAACTCCTGGTTGACCATTCTGCAGGGCTCGGGTACCACGCCGAATTCGGCGATTATCCGAGTGAACTCCAGCGGCCTGCCACAAGGTGCCACCTTCGGGCAGATCATCCTGACCGCTAGCGGCGCGTCGAATAACGGCCTCGGCATCCCCGTCACCGTTACGATTAACTCCGCCAATCAATTGCAGACGACTCCCTCGGGTTTCAGCTTTAACTATGTGGCTCAAGGCGGTCTCTTCCCACCGGCTCAAACGCTGCAGCTTTCCAGTTCCACCGGCGTCACCCTGCCAGTGACTGCCACGGTTACCACCACCACGGGCGGTGCTTGGCTAAACATCACTCCATCCTCAGTAAATACGCTGGGTAACATCGTGATCTCGGTCAACTCCACCATCTTGCAAGGTTTGCCGGCCGGCGCTTACTCCGCTAACATCACGTTGCAAGCCACCGGCGCGGCCAACTCCACCGTGAATATTCCGGTTTCGCTGAACATCTCCGGTACATCCTCCGGCGGCGGCGGAGGAGGCACCGGAGCAGATCAACTCATTCTCGGGCCGAACCCGATGAATTTCTACTCGAACCTGGGGGGCTCCGCTCCTGCGCAAACCCTGGATATCAACTCGCTCTCTGGCGCGGTTTTGAGCCACTCCCTCACCTTCACCACCACCTCCGGCGGAAACTGGTTAAGTGTGAATCCCGTCAGCGGTCAGACGCCCGGCCAAGTAACGGTGAGTACCAACTCGTCCGGTCTCGCGGTGGGCACTTACAGCGGCGGCATTACGGTGACGTCGGCCGGTGCCATCAACTCCGGCACTACGGTGCCGGTAACGCTCACCGTTTCCAGCAACACCAATCTGGTGGCTTCTCCCGCCGGTTTCACCTTCACCTATGTGCCCGGCGGTGCGGCATTGCCGCAAAGGGTGATCACCTTGTCCACCACCAATGGCGTGCAGGTCCCCATCACCGTTACGACGGATTCAGAGTCTGGCCGCCTCACGGTGTCCACGAATAGCAACAGCACTCCCGCAGCCATCACGGTCTCGCTAAATCCAGTGGGCCTATCGGCCGGCGTCTACTCGGCCACGATTCTTGTCAATGGAACCGGTGCCGCGAACAGCACGCTCCGCTTGCCCGTCACGCTGATCGTCACCGGGGGAACCGGTGGCGGCGCGGCGCAGTTGGCCGTCAACCCCACGACTCTGAGCTTCTTCGGCCAACCGAATGGTACGCCGCCCCAACAGCGTACGGTGCAGATTAGTAGCACCGGATCCGCGATTTCCTACGCCGTGTCCACCAATCAGACTTGGTTGCAGGCCGCTCCTTCCAGCGGCACCACGCCGGGGACGATCACGGTTGGCGTCAATCCCGCAGGCCTCGCCGCGGGAACTTACAGCGGTAATGTCACGGTGACCGGTGGCGGATCCACCGTCAATCTGACCGTCACGTTTGAAGTTACCAATAATCCGTTACTCCAGTTGAGTCAACAATCGGTCACTTACAACTATCAAACGGGACAAGGGCTGCCTTCGCCGCGTCCCATCCTGGTCACTACGTCTAATGGCAGCAGCCTGACGGCGAGTGTTAGTGTCACCACTTCTAGCGGCGGAAATTGGTTGCTGGCGTCGCCGATAAGCCTCCAGACTCCCGGAGCTTTTGCTCTGAGTTTGGCGAATAACATCGTCTCCACGCTGGCGGCCGGCACTTACACCGGCACGGTCACCGTCAACGCTCCCGGGGCGGCCAACGCCAATGCCACCATCAACGTGACGTTGAACGTTAGCGCCAGCCCCTTGTTAACGCTGTCCACTACCCCCATTACCTTTAATGCCCAGTTCAATGGCAATCAGCCTCCGGCGCAGGCCCGGCAGATTACCGCCACCAGCGGCATACTCAGTGTCACGGTGAGTACGTCGACCAACACCGGCTCCAGTTGGCTTTCGGCTAACATCAATTCCAATAGCACTCCGGCCACGCTCACCATTAGCGCGTCGCCGTTCAACTTAGGTACGGGGATTTACACCGGCTCGGTAACGGTTACCAGCGGCAGCAGCGCGAGTGCGCTGGTGATACCGGTCACCCTCAACATCAGCTCCCTCCCGCTGATTAGTGTCGACAAGAGCGAACTGATATTCGGCAGCGGCGGCAATAGCGGCACCCAGCCGCAGACGCTTCAGATCTCCAGCTCGAGTACGAACTTCAATTACTCGGTGCAGGCCAGCGTCACTAATTCGCCCACTAACTGGTTGTCCGTAAGCAATGTCAACGGAGTTACTCCGTCCACCATGACGGTCAATGTCAATCCGGCGCTGCTGGGTGACGGCACTTACTTCGGCACCATCGTGATCAGTGCGCCAGGGGCGGGCAACACGCCGCTGGTGATTCCGGTCACTTTGACGGTGAATCAAGCGACGGCTCTGCAGGTGAATCCCACCAGCTTGAGCTTTACGCAGATCCAAGGTTCGGTGCCGCCATCGCAACAGCCGATTCAGGTTACCAGTCAACTGCCCACTTCCTTCAGCGTGACGTCGGCGGTACAGACACCGGTCGGCGGTAACTGGCTTTCGGTGAACCCGTCCGGTGGCCTCACCAACGGCTTCCTGCAAGCCTCGATCAATAACTCCGCTTCGTCGCTTCCGGTGGGCACTTACACCGGCACCATTACGGTTTTCGGCGCTAACTCGCCGAACAGCATACCGATTACGGTGACGCTTAACGTGGTGTCGTCGGCCACCTTGCAAGTGGCACCGATCTCTCTCAGCTTTACCGGACGCGTCGGTCAGCCGAACCCTCCGGCGCAGATCGTGCAGCTCACCTCTTCCAATACCGCGACCCAGCTCTCCTACAATGTCACCAGCGATGCGGTTTGGCTCACCGGAACCCCGGTCTCGGGTAACACCCCGGCAACGCTCAGCGTGGCCGTCAATATCGCCTCGCTTCCGGCGGGGGTGTTCTCCGGCACCGGGCGCTTAACCGTTACCCCCAGCGGGGCGGCGGGCATTGCGAGCGGCCAACCGGTCGTCATCACGGTAAACCTCCAAGTGGATCAAACGCCGGTGCCCAATGTCGCCGGATTTGCCAACGCGGCTACCTTCCAACCGGGATCGCTCGCGCCGGGTATGATCATCTCCCTGGTCGGCACGAACCTCGGTCCCACTCAGGCCGTGAACGGCCAAATAGTCGGAGGTCGTTTCACCACTAGCTTGACGGGTGTGCGAGTGCTGTTCGATGGCATCGCCGCTCCCATTCTTTACGCCAGCGCCACGCAAATCAACACCGTGGTGCCTTA
>JAYVRS010001070.1:0-3102 GCA_043776185.1 Bryobacteraceae bacterium
ATCGCCCGGCGTCTACTGGCCATCACCCAATACAACCTCTTCTATCGCAACGAACTTCGGCGGATTGCCAACCTGGCCGGCGGCCCCGGCGGCTGGCTCGAATCGCAAATGCAAAGCCGCATCACTTCTCTCCGGTCGTCCTACCGCACCGACCTCAAAAAGCCCTATCCCACCAGCGTCCAGGACGACCAACTGCAACTCCTCACCAGCTTCATCCGCCAACGCCACCCGAACCTCCTCGCGCGACTCTAGCAACTTAGTACTAGTACTTACCCAACCAAATTGGCCCCAAACCTAGGTTGAATCCCCTAGCCGCTCGGCGTATCATCGGTCCTTGCCCTCCCGTCGCGAGTTCATCGCCGCCTCGTTCGCCGCGTTCGCCTCCTCACTCGGCGCAGCCACCAATCCCGCGCGCCCCTATCTCCAAAGTCTCTCCGAATCGTCCGCTACCTTGGTCTGGATGACCCTCGACGCCCGCCCCGCCAGCCTGGATTTCGGCCCCGAAGGCGCTCTCTCACAACCGATCACCCCCACCTCCCGCTTCTTCGCCCCCCACCAGACCGGCCTTCCCCATAGCCTCTGGCTCCACGAAGCTCAGCTCACCGGGCTCCTACCGCAAACGCTTTATCGTTATCAAACCACCGGCTCTCCCGCAGCCACCTTTCGCACCCCCGGCTCCGGCCGCTCCCGCATCGTCGTCTTCGGCGACTCCGGTGCCGAAACCGACGAGCAGCGCCGCCTGGCCACCCGCATGACCGCTCGCCAACCCGACCTCATCCTCCACACCGGCGACCTCGTCTACCCCGTCGGCGACGCCGACAACTACCTCCGCAAGTACTTCGCCCTGTATCAAGAGCTCTTCGCCACCGCCCCCGCCTTCCCCTGCCCCGGCAACCACGACTACTATCACGCGGGCGGCCAGATGTTTGTCGAGTTCAACAAAGTCCCCCGCGACTCAGTGCCCGTGGCCGGCCAAGGCCGTTACTACAGCTTCGATTGGGAGAACGCCCACCTCGTCGTCCTCGACAGCAACACGCCCCTCGAAGAGGCTGCCGCCGGGCGCGGCGAAATGCTCGAATGGCTCGAACGTGACCTCGCCGCCACCACCGCCTACTGGCGTATCGCCATGTTTCACCACCCCCCCTACGCCGGCGGGCCCAACCAGAATGACCCACTTTCAGAGTTAGTCCGTCAGCACATCGTGCCCATCTTAGAGCGCCATCACGTCGACTTAGTCCTCAACGGCCACGAACACAACTACCAACGCAGCCACCCCATCAACGGCATCGTCTATCTCACCAGCGGCGGTGGTGGCGCGAGTATCTACCCCACCCTTCCCCGCGCCGAGGCCGCCGTCCAGCATGCCCGCCATCACTTTCTCGAAGCCGAACTTACTGCTACTTCCTTGCGCGTGGAGGCCATTGATGTCGATGGGCACTTACTCGACACGCTTACGCTCAAGCCCGCGCCGCGCATTCTGAGCCCTTTGTTGAGCTCAGCCTGCGGCACCATCGCGGCGGCCGTCGGCGGCCTCGCCACCCTCATGGGCCGCAGCTTCTCAGCCGGCGTTCGCGTACACGTCAACGGCCAGCCGGCCACTATCATTTACTCGAACGCCAGCCAAATCAACATCCGTCTACCCGGCAGCATTACCGGCCCGGCCCACTTACAAATAGAAACCAGCAATGGCCACGCTGAACTTAATTGCAACATCGCCCGCACCGCCCCGGCCATCTTCGCCAACGCCGTCTTCACCGCCAACGGCCGCCGCGTCACCGCGCTCGATCCCGCCCAGCGCGGCGAACGCCTGAGCGTCTACTTCACCGGCCGCGGCCACGGCGAACAAGTTACCGCTCGCCTAGGAGCCTCAGTCCTCAACGTGTACTGCGAAAGCCAAGCCGGCATCGACCGAGCCGATTTCACCATAGAAGCCTCCGGCGACTTCGTCTTAGTCATTGACAACGTCACCAGCAACGCCATTCAGATACCGGTCGTCTAAAACACTGACCGGATCATTAAACGCGGTTCGCGCTCCCCGCCTAACGCTTGTGGGCTCGCACAATCCTAGCCTCGGGCGTCAGCCCGGGGGTGAAAAACAGACCCCATTTGAGAGGTCGAGAAAATACTTTTCTACGCGGTCAAGGCACTGGTGCTTGAGCCGCGACCGCAGGAAGCGGGCCACGCGACTAGCCCGCCGCGCAACAAGCTGTGAAAAAATCTGGACGTTGGATCCCCTCCGTTACCGTCGGGGTTCGGAAGTGGCTGCTAACGAACCCCGACCGTCAGGGAGGGGATGTTAAAAGCAATGCCCAAGCCGATTTGTTCACAGTTCGCCAGCGGTGGGACACGAACAGACTTAGAATGCGCCGCTGCGGCGTTACGCCGTGGGTCTAGTTAGACGAGTAAATCATCCGCTCGAAAACCAGTTCTGCATTACCCGGTCAAAACATTAAACCAATAGCTCTCTAATCACGTTAGCCTTCTCGACGCCGGTCAAGCGTTGATCCAAGCCCTGGTGCTTATAACCGAAGCGGGCCGTGTCAATGCCAAATTGGTTCAGAATCGTCGCCTGGAAGTCCCGCACATGCACCGGGTCGCGCACGATGTTATAGCTAAACTCATCGGTCTCCCCGTGGACATAGCCCCCTTTGAAGCCGCCGCCCGCCACCCACAAACTAAAGGCCCGGGGATGGTGGTCGCGGCCGTAAGTGGTACTCGTCAACTTACCCTGCGAGTAAATGGTGCGGCCAAATTCTCCGCCCCAGATGACGATAGTGTCATCGAGTAAGCCACGTTGTTTTAAGTCCTGCACCAGTGCGTAAGTGCCCTGGTCGACATCCTTGCACTGGCTCGGCAGTACCTGCGGCAACTCGCCATGGACGTCCCAGCCGCGCATATAGAGTTGCACAAAACGGACGCCCCGCTCCACCAGCCGTCGCGCCATCAGCGCTGAATTCGCAAAGCTGCCGCCCTTGCGAGCCTCCTCGCCGTAGAGCGCAAACGTACTGGCTGGCTCTTTCGACAAGTCAGTCAATTCCGGCACCGAAGACTGCATCCGGAACGCCATCTCATACTGCGCAATCCGGGCCACCGTCTCCGGGT
>JAYVRS010001071.1:0-3102 GCA_043776185.1 Bryobacteraceae bacterium
TCACGACGGTATGCATGCCCATGGGCATCGCTTGCACATCGGCTTCAAAGCCCGCCATCCGGGCCGCTTCCCAGGCGTCGTTGATGGTGAGCGGCAGTGAGCCGACGATGTTCGAAAAGATATCGCCGCTTTGCAGCTTGCCGTTCTGCAACACTACGCCAATCTGGCGGCGGACGGCGGGCAGGTGCAAGGTGGTGAGATCCTGCCCGTTGAAGTAGACGGCGCCTTGCTCCGGCTTTTCAAAACCGAGCAACATCCGGAAGAGGGTCGACTTGCCGCAGCCTGAGGCGCCGACGAGCGCCACGAATTGGCCGGGTTGAATCGTGAGTGACAGGTCGTTCAGGACGCGTGGCAAGTCGGGACGGTAGCGAAAGAAGAGGTGCCGTAAATCGATCTGACCGGTGAGGCGTCCCGGCTCGCTTTTCGCGGAATCCACCTCGGGCAGCGTGTTCAAGATTGGCTTGGCCCGTTCAAACAAGGGAGTGACCGAAGAAATGGAAATGGCCGCCCAACTCAGAGCGATGGCATGGGTGAGAAAACCAAAGAACGCCGCGTGAAACGCCAGAAACTGACCGGTGGAAAGTTGCTGGCCTTGCCCGGAAGCCAGGTAAAAAACGGCGCCCGTGCAGAACACGGGATAAGCCGAATCGAACATCGCCAGAATGTTCGAGAGCTGGCGCGTGGCGGCGGCCTCCTGCTTTTGGAGGGTGAATTCAGTGGCCCAGGCTCCGAAGGCGCGCACCTCCTTGCCGGTGACCCGTAGCTTCGCGATGCCCCCGAGAAACTGCAACAAGAGCCCGGAGAGGCGCCCGCGCACTTCGGCCAAGGCCCGGTAGCGCTGCATCTGGAAGTAACCCAGAATCGCCGGCACGATGCAGGCGACCGCGCTGAGCGCGACACCGAGCAAGGCTAACGGCAGGCTGTAATAGAACATGAGCGCCAGGCTAAAGAGGGAGAAAATTCCTGAGAGCAGGGAAGAGATGGTGGACCCGGTAAGCGCTTCGCGGATCTCGCTAATGGCCAAGCTGCGAATCGCCAAATCGCCCGAGGTGTAGTCGCGGAAGAACGGGACGGGCAGGCTCAACAAACGGTCCCAGACGGCGGCCTGGATGGCCGCATCCATGCGTCCTTGCACGCGCAGAACGGCGTAGCTGCTGGTGAGCGAGAACAGCGCGGCCACCAGGGAAGCGATCCCCAGAAAGCCGGCCGCGGCCAAGAGACTGGAGCGCTCGGCGCCGGGAATCAACTGGTCGAAAACTATGCCCGTGACGAGTGGCGTCAACGCACCCAATAGCCCGCTTCCCAGCCCGACGAATCCGATGGTGGCTAAGTCACGGCCCGCCCCGCGGAGACCGAAAACCAGCAAGCCGGCCAAAGTGATGGCCCGATCGGGAAATGGCCGGTAAAGGATCCAGCCATGGTTGCCCAGTGCTTCTGCCTCCCGCCGGCCGCAGGCACGAAACGAACCATCCGCGGGGTCCCAGATGCGATAGCGCGACCCACTCCGCAAGATGGCCAGCGGCAGAGAGTCTTCGCCGATGGTGGCGACCATCGGGCCGGCATATTCCTTCCACCAATCGCCCCGCAAGGTGACTTTGCGCACCCGCACGCCGGAAGCCTCGCCAATCCGCTCGACGGTGAGGTCGCCCAAGGCAAGCCGCGGTACGCAAATGCGGACGCCCATCTCCTTCGCCACGGCGCGGCAGGCGGCGATGAGCGGGTGCGGGCTATCCTCCTCCGCGTCATCTGCGGCCGCGCCACCTTGCAAAGGCCGCGCCAGTTTCTGGAGCGCGCCTTGGATCGACTCGGCTTCTTTTAGTGCCGCGACCGCGAGACGCTCGCGCTCCTTGCGGTTGGCTTGGGCGCGTTCCAACAGCAGCGTTTCGAGGGCGAGGCGGTGAAATTCATCCAGCCCCTCGGCTGCGGGATCTCGCACGATCCAGGTAGCCGAATCCACCGCCTGCAACTCGCAACCGGGTTGGCAAGCCAGCCATGCGGAATTCGACAGGGGAAACCAGCCGGGCGAAGCCAAAACCAAATCAGGATTGCCCAAAAAGGACGACTGCCCGCGCCGGTGCCGCACCCAGCACAACTCACCTTGGGCGCGCACGGCTTGCGGCGCGTCTTCCATGATCGTTTCCGTGCCGGGTTCCAGTTGCCGCGACGCATTCGGCGAACTGTAATGAGCCACCGCCTGCGACAAGCCGTCGATCCAGCGTTCCAGTGCAGTTAGCCCCGCGGCCGCCGGAGTGGTCTCCGAGAGCGATCCGCCCGGCAAGGGCACCGCTAAGAGACCCGACGGCGCGGAAGCCGGTAGCGGCATACCGAACAACGTCTCGCCGGTTTCCGCGCGCCGGACGTGGCGCCGCGCTCCCTGAGGCTGGGAGTCTTTCAAGTCCACCAGGAAGAGATCGACTGCGCCGGCGGTCACCCGCCACGCACGTTCCCGCCCCCGCAATAAAAGTGGTCCGGTCATGCGGATTCAATCAAGTCGCGGTAATATCCGGGCGCGGCCACCATCTCGTCGTGCGTGCCGCGTTGCACCACCTGGCCGCCCTCCAGCACAATGATCTCGTCGCAATCGCGGATGGTGCTTAAGCGATGCGCGATGATGATGCAGGTGCAGCCACGTCGTCTAAGGTGGTTGTCGATCTCGAGTTCGGTCGCCGGATCGAGCGCGCTGGTTGCTTCATCCAACACCAGGATCCGCGGGCCGGTGGCCAACGCCCGCGCAATTTCCAGCCGTTGCCGTTGCCCGCCGCTGAAGTTGCGGCCGCCTTCCTCCACCGTAAAGTCATACCCGCCCTGCCGGCTGGCGATGTTGTCGTGGATGGCGGCGTCCTTGGCCGCCTCCACCAACACATACTCCTCCAGCGTGTCGTCCCACAGCGCAAGGTTCTCGCGAAGGGTTCCGCCAAAAAGGAAAATATCCTGATCCACCATGGAGATGGAGTTGCACAGCACGTCGCGTGGAATTTGCTGGCGCGGCCTTCCGTCCAGGAGGATCTCTCCCGTCCAAGGCTGATAGAGTCCGCAGATCAGCTTGGCCACCGTGGACTTCCCACTGCCGCTCCGGCCCACCAGCGCTACTCGCTCGCCAGG
>JAYVRS010001072.1:0-10535 GCA_043776185.1 Bryobacteraceae bacterium
GAGGGCATCGAAATTGCCGAACGCTTCAACGACTGGGGCACGACAGCGTTCGTGCTTACGTATCGCCTGTCTCCGCGTTACGACGACAAGGCGCGCACGCTCGACGGCAATCGGGCAATGCGTCTGGTGCGGTCGCGTGCGGCTGAGTTCAAGCTCGACCCTAACCGCATCGTCTTCGCCGGCTTTAGTGCAGGCTCCTCCATGGCTCGGTTGGTGGCCGCCGCCGCGGGCCCCGGTGACGCGCAGGCCGCTGATCCGGTGGATCGCTTGGATTCAAAGCCCAGCCATCTGGTGATGGTCTATGGGCCAGGACGCGCCATGCCTGGCGAAAATCTGAAGGACTTTCCTCCGACGTTTCTGCTGGCCGCCGCCGCTGACAAAGGCGCCGCCAACGGCTCGGCGCAGTTGTTTCTCGACATGAATAAAGCGGGTGCCGTGGCCGAGTTACACCTTTACCAGAAGGGCCGCCACGGCTTTGGCGCCGCCACTACCAGCCCGGAGTTTGGGCCCTGGATGGACGAGCTGAAACATTTTCTGCACGTGGGCGGATTTTTCGGGAGCGCTAAGTAAGTGATTGCCTTATTCCTGCTGGCCGGCAGTCTATTGGCTGCCGATAAGACGATCAACGACGGTTATGGCGACTTAGTCTATGTGCCAGCCGGTGCTTTCAAAATGGGCGATAACTTTGGCGATGGGGAAAGCCGGGAACGGCCCGTCCATGCCGTTACTCTCGACGCTTTCTATATCGGAAAATTTGAAGTAACTAACGCTGATTGGCGTAAGTTTCGCGATGACCCGGCTTATGAGGACACCAAGCTGTGGCCCCATGGCCGCGTGGTGCCCAAGGATCAGAGCCCTTACTGGACGCAAGCCAATAACCACGGCGGGGCGACGCCCGGCAGCGACAACTATCCGGTGCTGGGTATCAACTGGGATGCGGCGACGGCTTACTGCAATTGGCTGAGCGCCAAGACCGGCAAGCAGTACCGGCTGCCGACGGAAGCCGAATGGGAAAAGGCCGCTCGCGGCACGGACCAACGGCGCTTCCCCTGGGGTAATAGCATCGACGCCACTTACGCGAGCTTTACTAAGTCCTCAAATTTTGAGACGGCGCAGATCGTGGGTTACTACGACGGCAGTAAGCGCGGCGATTTCCAAACGCACAGCGGCGCGTCACCCTATGGGGCCATGGACATGGCGGGCAACGTGATGGAGTGGTGCCAGGATTGGTATGGCCGAGGTTATTATGCCGAGTCGGCTAAGAAGAATCCGCAGGGTCCGGAGAAGGGCGCCTACCGCGTGCTGCGTGGCGGCGGCTTCTTCTTCGAGCCTCAGGACGCGCGAAGCTACGCCCGCTCCGGAGGTTGGCCTTCACTGCAAGCCTGGCGCATGGTCGGCTTCCGGCTAGCTCGACAGCCTTAAACGGCCAGGTATTGAAAGCCGAGCGCGGTCAGTTTTTCGCGGTCAAGAAAGTGGCGCCCGTCGAGGATCAGCGGCTGCCGCATCCTCCCGGCGAGCTCCTTCCAGTCGAGCTCGCGGTACTCCGGCCAATCAGTCACTAGCACCAGCGCGTCTGCCTCGTTGGCCGTCTCGTCCGCGGTCCCGCACCAGGTGACGGCCAAATCGGGATGAAGCTTCTTTGCCAGCGCGACGGCCACCGGATCGTGAGCGCGTACTCGCGCTCCGCGTTCAATCAGACGCCGCGCGATATCGATGGCGGGGGCGTCGCGAAGGTCGTCCGTATTGGGTTTGAACGCCAGCCCGAGTAAGCCCACCGTCTTGCCCTTCAATAGCTTCATCGCGCCCAGCAGCCGCTCCACTACTAACTCGCGTTGACGTGAGTTGATCCGGCGGGCCGCTTGTACGATGGGCATTTCCAGCTGGTATTCAGCGGCGGTGGAGACCAACGCGGCTGTATCCTTGCCAAAGCAGGAGCCGCCCCAACCAATGCCGGCCTGCAGGAAGCGGGTGCCGATACGGGCGTCGAGACCCATGCCGCGCGCCACCAATTGGATATCGGCCCCGACGCGAAGGGCGAGTTGGCCCACCTCGTTGATATAAGAGATCTTGAGCGCCAGAAAGGCATTGGCTGCGTACTTGATCAATTCCGCAGAGGCGAGATCGGCGGAAATTAGAGGGACCGCGCCGAAACCATCGGGCCGCGGCAGAAAGGCGGGCGGGATGAAGCTCTGGTCCAGCAGCGGACGGTAGAGCGAGTACAGGCGTTCGAGCGCGCGCTGTTGATCGGCGCCGATCACCACGCGATCCGGGAAAAGGCTGTCGTGAATGGCCGAGCCTTCGCGCAAGAATTCGGGGTTGGAGGCGACCGCAAAATTCTCCGGCCGCTGGCCCGCGTTTTTCTGACGAAACGCATCGCGCACAATCGACTCCACCCAGTTCCCGCTGCCGATGGGCACGGTGGACTTATTCACCACCACCGCGTACTCGTGCCCCAAGTGCGCGCCAATGGAGCGGGCGGCGGACTCGAGGTACTGCAGATTCGGGCTGCCATCGGCTCGCGAAGGCGTGCCCACGGCAATGAAAATCACCTCGGCTTCGGGGATGGCTTGCGCATAGTCGCTGGTGTAGCGCAACTTGACGGAGCGCATCATTTCCGCAAGATTGGGTTCGTGGAAGGGAGCGGCACCCGATTCCAGGGTGGCCACGCGCTGCGGATCGACGTCCACACAAGTCACATCATGCCCCACGAAGGAAAGGCAAACGCCGGTGGTGAGGCCGACATAGCCCGACCCGATAATTGCTACTTTCAAATAGTCTTCCTCATCTAACCCAGTTTAAGCCGTGATTGAGTAGGGGATGGTGACGAAGGCGTGCCTCGCCGGGTCGAAGTCCCTGGTGTTGCGGGTGGCGAGTTGGAGTCGGTGGGTTTGGGCGATGGCGGCTTGGAAGGCGTCGGGGAGCTTCCAGCGGTGTTCACGACGAAGGCGGGCCGTAAGGTCTGCGATCTCTTTGGTGATCTCGAGGAGCGGAAAAAGGTCCAACACCGACAGGGCCTCGGGCATTTCGGCAGGGCTGATACCGGTGAGGACTTCGGCCCGTGTAACTACGGATACGGCCGCTTCGGGTTGAACCAGATTCAGGTAAGCGGTAGCGGCTCGATGGTTGTTGAAATGGTCGATGAGAATGGCGGAATCAAGTAGGATCTTCATCACGGGACCATTCGTTACGAAGCCTTATTTGATACTCCAGACCGTCGCCTTCAGTCCAGATGCCTCGCGAGCGCTCAAGGATTTGGGCGACGGTGTCGCGTTCCTTTTCTTGAAGCAGCCGGACCGCGCGGCGAACCAGCTCGGTCATGGGGACGCCTTCTCGCAGAGCTTTCTGATCCAGCCATTGTTTGACTTCGGGTTCGAGAGCGATGACTGTCTTCGTCATATAGATATCATATCGGCAAAGGGATATCGATGCAAGACATCTATTTCGCGTGCGTGACGCGTTCGATGGTAAGAGTGCGCATGCGTTTGTGGAGGTTCGTGCGCTCCATGCCGAGGGCGCGGGCGGCTTGGGACACGTTCCAGGCAGCGGCCTCCAGAGCTTTTAGGATTTGGTCGCGTTCGGCAGTGTCGCGGGCTTCGTGAAGGGCGGATTTGGGGGCGGCAATACCGGGGGCGGCGCGGATCTCGATGGGCACAATACCGGGTTCGATGGAGTCGCCGGGAGAGAGGATCGCCATCCGTTCGACGATGTTGCGCAGTTCGCGGACGTTGCCGGGCCAGTGGTAGGCGGAGAGCAGGTCATAGACTTCGGGGGCGACGCGCTTGGGGCGGAAGTTGTTGCGGCCGCAGAACTCTTCGAGAAAGTAGGCGGCGATGGCGGGGATGTCGGAGGGACGCTCGCGCAGAGAGGGGACGCGGAGGGGCATGACGGAGAGGCGGTAGTAAAGGTCCTCGCGGAACTTGCCTTGGGCGACCATCTCGGTAAGGTCGCGGTTGGTGGCCGCCAGGACGCGGACTTGCACTTGGATCGCTCGCTCGCCGCCCACGCGGTGGAACTCGCCTTCCTGCAAAACGCGGAGTAACTTGGCTTGCGAATTGGCGTGTAAGTCACCCACTTCGTCTAGAAATAGAGTGCCGTTGTCGGCTAACTCAAACTTACCGCGGCGCAGCGCAGTGGCTCCAGTAAAAGAGCCCTTCTCGTGGCCGAATAACTCGCTCTCAATTAGGTCATTCGGAATGGCCGCGCAATTTACTTTGACGAAGGGTCCATGGGCGAAGGGACTCTCCCGATGAATGTGGGCGGCGATTAGCTCCTTGCCGGTGCCGGACTCGCCGATCAGTAAGACGCGGGCATCGCTGCGGGCGGCAAGGGTGGCTTGGTCGAGCACCTGGAGGAAGGCGGGCGAACTGCCGACCATCTTCGGGCCAGCCCCGATTTGCTCTTTGAGGCGAAGGTTCTCCTCACGCAGGGAACGCTGCTCCAGCGCGTTCGAAACGCCGAGTAGGACGCGTTCGCGGGCCAGCGGTTTCTCCAGGAAATCAAAGGCCCCGGCGCGCGTGGCTTCGACGGCATCGGCGATGGTGCCGTGGCCGGAGATCATGATCACCGGGGCGCTGGAGCCTTCCTGGCGCAGGCTGCGCAGTAAGTCAATACCGTTGCCGTCGGGTAGGCGGACGTCGAGTAAGTAGAGGTCCGCTTTAGGGGCGGCGTGGAAGGCGGCGGCCGAGTGGCACAAAACTACGGAATAGCCTTCGCGCTCGAGGATCATGCGCAGGCTGCGGCCGATATTTTCTTCGTCGTCGACAATTAAGATGCGGTTGGCCATTTACGATGTACTTTCTGCGGAAGGTAAGGTGACGCGAAAGGCCGCGCCGCCCAGTTCGCTATCAATTAATTCGATATCGCCGCGATTGAGCAGAGCGCTCTTGCGAGCGATAGAGAGCCCGAGGCCCATGCCGCTTTTCTTGAAGGAGATGGTGGGCTCGAAGAGGTGCTCCCGCGCGGAAGCGGAGAGGCCGGGGCCGGAGTCATGCACTTCGAGCGCGACGCGTCCGTCGGGCAGACGATGGCTGAGGCCCAGAATCTGGGGCGCGGCGTGGGCGGCGTTCTCCATCAGATTGGTGAGGATGCCGCGGACCAAATCCTCGTCCGCCCAGGCTTGGGGGTTTTGGGCATCGAAACGGCTTTGGTATATGACGGCTGGATGGCCTGGCTTCAGAAAGGCCATGCGCTCGGCGAGCATCGCGTTCAGGTCGAGAGGGCCGGGATTGACGGGTGGCTCGGCGGCGAGGTGAGAGAACGCGCGCACCCGACGCTCCAAACCGGTGACTTCGTCGGTGACGATTTGGGCGGCTTGTTTCAGGAAGGCCGGGTCACTGGAGCCGTGCCGGGCCACCATTTCTTCGACGGTGAGACGGATGGGGGTGAGCGAATTCTTCACCTCATGCGCCATTTTGCGGGCCAGCATTTGCCAGCTTTCGAGGCGCGCGACGAACAGCAGACGTTCGCGATTTTGTTCGAGTTGAGCAGCCATATCGTTGAAGCCATCGATGGCTTGTCCGATTTCGTCACGGCGCCTTTCGGGTACACGGACATTGGCTTCGCCTTGCCCCAAGCGGCGCAGGGCGGCCGCCAGTTGTTGGATGGGATTAGTGATGCGGCCCGTGAAATAGATCAGCAGGCCCAGCGCGATGAGCCACGCGGCCGAGGCCAGGACGAGGAAGGTGGTGAAGAAGCCCGAGCGCCAATCGCGTTCGCGATTTTTTTCCACCTTCGCCCGCGCCTCGGCAATCTCGCGAGCGATGCGGTGGAGGCCGACGGGGGCGAGCGGCTCTTCGTAAATGGCGATGCCGGCACCTTGGCGGACTAAGTAGCGCAGACGATCGCCATCGGGACCAGTAAGTTCGTAACGCTCGGATTCATCGCTGCTGGCGAAGGCATCGAGGTCGGCGGGGAAGGGCTTGTGGGCGACGCGATCAGGCTTGGCTTTGGCTTGGAGATTGAGGCGGGCGCGCCGGTAGAGTTCGCGACCGGTGACTTCGAGCGAGCGTGAGACTTGGTCGAGCTCGCGGGTGGTGGCGAGGTCGAAGGAACGGTCGATCAGCGAGCGGACCAGCCAGATGGTGAGGGCGAGGGGCGCGAGGGTGGCGAGGAGGAAGACGGCGATGAGGCGGGTGCGCAGCCGGTGCATGTTACTTCAGGGTATCGAGGCGGAAGGGAGAAGTTTCGAGGACCCAGAGGCGTTGCTCGCGCCGGGCGGGGCTACTGAAGAGGTCGATGAGGGTGGCCAGACTGACGGGTGGCTCGGCCTTGCCATCGCCGCGACGGGGTTCGTCGGCGCGAATTTCGAGGCGCAGGCGCACGGGCCGGGCGCGGTCGAGGGCGGTGGAGGGCAAGACGAGCCGCTCGAGGCACCATTGCTCGGCGGCATCGGCCGGGAGGTTGGCGACCGACTCGGGTTGGCGCACCGGGGCGCGCGATTGGCGCGCGTCTTTAGCCGTAAGCTGGACGACCGAAAAGCGTTCGGCCCAAAGGTCGTAGGAGAAGACGAAGCGCTCGGCGGTGCGGGCTTGCACGAGGCGGGTTTCGGTGAGGGCGACGAGCCCGAAATCGAAGGTCACCGTGGAGCCGTTTTTGAGGCTTTCGAGGGGACGGCCAGCCAGTAGGCGTAGGTTGGGCGACGTGACGCGGAGGGTATCGCCGACCAGATGCGGACGCAGTTCGTCGCCCATCAGGCCGACGCAGAAAGCCAGGGTGGAGGTCATCGTGATGATGAACAGCCTTTGGGTCAGAAGTTGTACCCCAGAAGTAAGATGGGGATCATTTGGCCGTCGCGCAAAGGAAAGGCGAGCATGCACGTGAGCCCGATTTTGGTATAGCCGACGCCAACGGAGTGGCGGACCTTGGGCGTCTTGCCATCGTTCCACACCGCGCCCCGGTCGTAGAGAATTCGGACGCCGCGCACGCCATATTCGGCTGAGCCATGAGCCATCCGATTGCCGCCGAAGGGGGCAACTTCAAAGCGGTTGTAGCCGCGCAGCGTCTGGGAATTGCCCAACACAAAGCGCTCATAGAGCGGGGCTTGTCCGCTGAGGGTGCCGGCGGTGAAAGAGAGTGCGACGGCCTGTTTGCCCGGCAAGCTGAGAGTTTGGCCCACCTCGAAGGCATGGCGGGCATAGACAAAGTCAGAGCCGATGTTTCTGGCGGCCGCACGCAGATCGTAACCTGCCACCACGAGGTTTCTCGTGGCAGTTCCAAGATCCCAGCCCTGTTCGTAGCGCAGAGTTGAAATTAAGGCGTGAGAGGACTCGAATCGTGCGACCGGAAATTGGGTTTCGATGCGCTGCAGGTTGATGCCTGCTTTGAGACGCAGCGAAGGAAGAACTTGAATGGTGATCGAAGGCTCCAGCGACTGGCGGCGTCGATAGAGGCCGGGGTCGGTTTGCGTCTCGGCGTTCCATTGCGTACGGAAGCTTTCGCCGATGACGGCCAAACGGACGCGGCGATGGGCGACGTCGTAACGGTAACCGCCGCGGATGCCGGAGGCGCGCTCCAGGGTGAGGTCATTGTCGGTGAGCACGCCGGCGATTAGGGCACCTTCACCGCCGGTGCCGATTTCGAGTGTGCTGCCGAAGCTGAAGTTGTTTTTCGAGTGGTAGAGAAACTTGAGATCGCTGGTTTTGGCGTTGATCTCAAAGCCATGGCGTTCGAGTTCGAAGATAACTTTGACGTGGTCGGGCTCGGTGCCCTTTTCCATGCGGTGGGTGATTTTGTAGGCATGGTATTCGCTCTTCAGGCGCTTGAGGAGGCTATCGAAACGGTCCTGCACGAAGCGCTGGCCCACTTCGAGGTTCGCCATGCGCTGGATCTCCAGAATGTGCTTGGGCGTAACCGCGGGCTTCTTGGCGTAGCGAAACTCGACGGTCTCGACGATGTACTTGCTGTTGACGTTCAAGTCGGGCTCTTGGGCACCACCGATGACTTGCAGGAGGCAGGCCAGGACGGCGAAGCACAGGGGCCGGGGCATGTAGATGGTACGCGGCATTACCGGATTCGGTTGCAGTTTGCTTGCCAATCTTTAAGTGTATGATTCTATTGACTTTGTTTTGGGAGTCGGGTGTGCGGGTCGCGCACAGGTGAGCGATCTCAAGCGAGAGCCGGTTCGCCCACCTGTTGACGCCACATCGCGTAGTAAAGTCCCTTCCGCGCCAACAGTTCCTCATGCGAGCCCTGCTCGACGATGCGCCCTCGTTCCAGGACATAGACCCGGTCAGCATGCATGATGGTGGATAGCCGGTGGGCGATCAGGATCGAGATAGCTTCGCGCCGTTCGGCCACTTCGCGAATCGTGGCGCTCACCTCTTCTTCGGTGAGCGAGTCGAGCGACGAAGTGGCTTCGTCGAAGACCATCAAGTCCGGGTGCCTCAGGAGGCAGCGAGCGATGGAAAGGCGTTGCTTTTCGCCGCCCGACACCTTCACCCCGCCTTCGCCGATGCGCGTCGCGAGCCCCTTGTCGGCGCGTTCCAGCAGCGTCAGGGCGGAGGCCTGTTGCAACACCTGCAGGCACTCCGCATCGGTCGCCTCCGGGCGCACAAAGCGCAGGTTTTCGGCAATCGAGCCCGAGAATAATTGCGTGTCTTGAGTGACAAACCCAATGCGCTCGCGGAACCCTTCGAGGTCGATCTCCGTATTCGGAATCGCGTTCATTAGCACGCGTCCCTCGCGAGGTTTGTAAAGGCCCACCAGCAGTTTCACCAGGGTCGATTTACCTGCGCCCGAGGGGCCGACAAAGGCCACGGTCTCGCCGCGATTTACGCAAAATGAGATGTTACAAAGCGCCGCGTTGGCCGCACTCTGATGTTGAAAAGTAACATTGTCAAAAGTAAGTGACTCCAGCTTGCTGATCGGCCGCGGATTGGCCGGCGCGCTGTCTGGCTTCATGGCCAGGATGTCGGCGAAGTTCTTCAAAGAGACCTCGGTTTCACGATAAACGTTAATGACGTTGCCTAGTTCCTGCAAGGGTCCAAAGATAAAGAACGAGTAAATCAGTAAGCTAAAGAATTGGCCCACCGTAATCTGCTGGGCAAAGATCAGATACAGCATAAAGAACAAGATACTCGTGCGCAGAAAGTTCACGCAGGTGCCTTGAATAAAGCTCAGGCTCCTCAGGTATTTCACTTTCTTCAGTTCCAGTTGTAGAATCGATCCGGTGGTCGCATTTAAGCGTGCCACTTCCTGCTTCGCCAGCCCCAAGCTCTTCACTAACTCGATATTGCGCAAGCTCTCGGTGGTGGAGCCGGCCAGCGCCGTGGTCTCCTTCACAATTTCCGTCTGAATCTTCTTGATGCGCTTACTAAGCACAGAGCTCAGCACGCCCAAGATCGGGATGGTCAAAAAGAACGCCGGCGCGATCGCCCAGTGCACATTAAACGCATAGACCATCACAAAGATCACGCCTACCAAGGTGCTGAAGAGAATGTTGATCGCCACCTGGATAAACTTTTCGACGTCGGTGCGAACCTTTTGTAAGTTGCCCAGCGTTTCGCCGCTGCGCTGGTCTTCAAAGACTTGGTAGGGCAAGCTCAACGAATGGCGAATTCCGTCCGAGTACATCTGCGCGCCTATCTGCTGCGTGATCAGGCTAATCACGTAGTCCTGGATGTTTTTGGCCACTCGCGAAACAAAAGCCACGCCCACCGTCGCGCCCAGCAGTAATGCGACGCCGCGAAAGAACTGCTCCGTCGTATATTGCTGAAACTTCGTCGCGTAGTTATCGATCACATGGCGGAAAATCAGCGGGTCGAGGAGGGAGAAGACTTGGTTAATCGTGGCGAGTAGAAGCGCCAGCAATACCAGCGGAAGATAATTCTTTAGATAACCGTAGAGGATGGACATGCAGCACTACTATGATGCGCCAAGACTTACCCGCGACCCCGAAATCGATCCAGCTCCCGCCGGTCTCGCTTCGACGGCTTGCCCTCCCGCAAGGCTTCGGGTTCCGGCATCGACTTGCGCTGCTCCTCCAACTTGAGTCGCAACGCCCGGCTGTCCTCGGTTTCGCGATAGTAAGTTTGCGCCAGCGCTGCGGGGCCGCGTACCTCGCTCAGCAACAGGACCTCCACCTGCAAGTCATCTCGCTCCGTCTTCACCTGCAGTACGTCGCCCAACCGTACGTCGCGCGACGCCTTGGCCGTAATCCCATTGGACGTAATTCGGCCCATGTCGCACACCTTAGCCGCCATTGCGCGGGTCTTGAAGAAACGGGCGGCCCATAGCCATTTATCGAGTCTAACATTGTCGAGTTTGGCGCTCGTCATCTCTCTAATTTACCGGTATTCTAGGGGTACAGCCCCACATGCCATCCACTCCTCACATTGAATCTCATTTCACTTCGTCGGCCACGGTCCGGGACATTGTCATCGGCATGGCCGATGGCCTCACGGTCCCCTTCGCCTTAGCCGCCGGGTTGAGCGGCGCAGTCGATGGTACCCGCATCGTGGTCGTGGCCGGGTTGGCCGAGATCGCCGCCGGCTCCATCGCCATGGGACTCGGCGGATACCTGGCCGCCCGCAACGACG
>JAYVRS010001073.1:0-3095 GCA_043776185.1 Bryobacteraceae bacterium
CGGTTCTCGTCGAGATAAATTGGCAGGGAAAGCATACGGAATTGTGGTGGTGGAACCGATAGAGTACCCAAGGTCCAGGCCCGGCGGCACAGGAGTAGATAAGTTGCCACTTGCCGAAACCAGTCCCGGCTATTTATACTACGGGTTTTAAAGCCTCTGATCATGGCCATGTTGCAGCAAGACGAATTCGACCCGCAGGCGCCGATGCGCGAGGCGGCCCTCTTTTATGGGCTGTTTCTGCGCGGACAGTCGGTGGACTCCATTCGTCGCGACATCGATATCCCTAAAGCCGTGGTGAAGAAGGTGTTACGCACGCAGGCGTACGAAGCGAACCTCCGCCGCGCTATGCGTCGTACCTACATTTACCGGCAGGAAGTGCTGCGCATTTTCAATGAGCTGGTGCTGAACGAAAAAAATCGCAACCGCCTCCAGTAGCCGCTAAACTGGAGCATGCGATTACCGATCTATCAGATCGACGCCTTTTCTTTCCAGCTGTTTGGCGGAAATCCGGCTGCGGTTTGCCCAATGGAGCGCTGGCTCGACACCGCATTGCTGCAGGCGATTGCCGCGGAAAATAACCTCGCCGAAACGGCATTCATCGTGCCGCTCGAAGCGGGGCATTATCAGCTGCGTTGGTTCACGCCAGCCGTGGAAGTGCCTTTGTGCGGCCATGCGACCCTGGCGGCGGCCTATGCGATCGCGCACCGCATTGACCCGGGACGCGAGCACTTCCGCTTCCAGACGCTGAGCGGCGAATTGCGGGTGACGCGGTCCGGCGACCTTTTCACGCTCGACTTTCCGGTGCGTCCACCGATGGCTTCCCTGCCCCGCCCCGATTTTGCCGCCGCCTTTGGGGCCGCACCGCTGGCGCACTTCACTGGCACCTTCGAGATGGCGGTCTACGCCACCGAAGCCGAAGTGCGCGCCCTTCAGCCCGATATGAGAGCGCTGGCAGCCATCGACCATTTCGGCCTAATCGTCACCGCCCCGGGCGATCAGGTTGACTTCGTTTCGCGCTTCTTTGCGCCGCGGGCCGGTATCGACGAGGACCCTGTCACCGGCAGCGCGCACTGCATGTTGACTCCCTATTGGGCGGAGCGTTTGGGGAAGAACCGGCTGCATGCCCAGCAGGTCTCTCAGCGCGGCGGCGAATTGTGGTGCGAAGCCAAAGGCGACCGCATCCTGATCGCCGGCCACGGCGCGCTTTACCTCGAAGGCACCATTGAGGTTCCCGGGACGCCGTGATTCATGCGCGCAGTGGGCGATTGCTGGTTCGCGAAATCCTGGACGATGCGCCGGACGAGGAGGCGCAGCAGAATCTGCGGGAACTGACGCGCATCAACCGCTGGTTTGGCGGCCATCGGGTGCTGCGTCGCTCTTTGACGCAGCTCTACGCGACGAATGCGGCATTCACCATGCTCGATGTCGGCGCGGCCACGGGCGACGTGGCTCGCACGGTGACGAAGGCCTTTCCGCAGGCCCGAGTCACTTGCCTCGACTGGCAGACTCGCAATTTGCGTTACGCCCCTCATCCTAAGGTGGCGGGCAACGCGTTTGCGCTGCCCTTCGAAGATGGCGCGTTCGATGTGGTGCATTGCGCGCTGTTCCTACACCACTTCACCGATGAGCAGGTAGTGGACTTACTCGCCAAAATGAAGCGGTGCGCTAGACAGGCGGTGGTGTTGCAAGATCTGGAGCGCCATCCGCTGGCTTACTACTTTCTGCCGGCGACGGCATGGCTTTTGCAGTGGAGTTCGCTGGTGCTGCATGACGGGCCGATCTCGGTGGAGGCGGCCTTTCATGCGGACGAGTTAGCCGCGCTCGCGCGACGGGCCGGGCTGGCGCAAGGCCAAGTGGAACGGCATCGGCCGTGGTTCCGGCTGTCGCTGGTCGCTAAAGTTTGAACTCGAAGATCTCTCTCGGCGAGCGATAGAGCCACTTCTCGTCTTTACGTTCCGGGTGCATCTCGAGTTCGTCCGGCGGACCCTTCATGATGTAGAGCCGCCCGCGCGGCGTCTTCCAACCGGCGTCGATAGCTGTGCCAAACTTCTGGTTGGCTTTGGCGATGCGGCGATAGTGCTCTTCCTTGGCTTCGTTCTCTGCGGTGGCAGGCTTGGTGTCGCGCCGTTGCCAGAACTGCACGATGAATTGTTCACGCTCCCTATCGGACTTCAGGGCCTGGAAGCGTTTCGTTTCCGGTTCAGAGATGAGATAGACCACGTCCTCGTGAAGCCACTTGTCGTAGGAGGTCACTTTGCCGGCCTGCGTGGCCATGGCCGCCGCCGGTTGGGGGGCCGGTTTCGAGGAATGAGCCAGACCGAGGTTTCGAACGAAGTCGCGGTGCCAGCGGTCGATGGTCTGCCAGAAGGAGAGCGATTCCTTCGCCGGCGGTGACGCGGGCGGCGCGGTTTGGGCTCGCACCGGAAGGAGCATCGCCCCGGCAAGGAGCAGCGTAATCATGAGGGCCGGCATGCCGGCACCCGAGCCCGTGTGTTCGTTTTGGCCCAGTAACCGGGCGATGCGTTGGCGCAGGTCGCCACCGGTAGCAGCGTTGGTGAAGGCCAAGCGTCCCCCGGCCATCACTTCGACGGCCAACAGCGCCTCGGCATACTGGTGCCGATTCCCCGTTACCTCGGCTGCCAGTTGATCGCAGCAAAGCTCACGCTCGGCGCGGATCACGCGGGAGACCCACCAGACGGCGGGATGGTAGAAAAGCAGGGTTTCGACGGCGGTTTGAAGTAGGTTCACCAGATAGTCATGGCGCTGGATGTGGGCGAGCTCATGGGCGATGATCGCTTCGATTTGGGCGGCGGGGAGTTGCGTCAGCAAGCTGACGGGCAGCAGCACGACGGGCTTCAGGAACCCGGCCTGAGCGGGCCCGATGAGGCGCGTGGAGGTGAGAAAGGTCACCGCGCGGGTGAGCCCCAGGCATCGGCTGAGGTGGGGCCAAGCGTCGGCAATGCGGGTGGATTCGCGATGGGTGAGCCGATGCACGTCGACCGCGGCCAGAATCAGTCGCGCAGAGAGCGCCGCCACTCCGGCCATCCAAAACAAAGGTAGCCACGCCACCCAGACGATGGGTTCGGTGCCGGCGA
>JAYVRS010001074.1:0-3090 GCA_043776185.1 Bryobacteraceae bacterium
CCCTTGCGAGCCCGGTCACTGGCGCGGGTGATGTACTTTTCCTTGGGATCCGCCTCAGCTGCCGCCGCGTATTGCTGACGCGCGCGGGTGAAGTAGGGCTCGGCTTGGCCGGGATCCGTTTGCTTCAGCAGCGTGCTGTAGCCCTGCGCCTCATATACGGCGCCGATGTTGTGCAGTCGGTCGCCTTCGCCTTCCTCCTTCTTGATCGTCGCCGACTCCCAGCTTTTCGAGGCTGAAGCGTAGTCACCGGTTTGCGCCAGCTTGTTGCCCGCCCGCAGGCCGTCGTCCACGGCCAATGGGATCTCGAGGTCCACAGCCGCGGGACAGTAACGCGGCGCGAACTGGGCCACCAGATCAGCGATGAGCTTCGCCCGCACTTGGTCATTCGTCGGCAACTGCGTGCGGTCCACACGATCCTGCCCGTCAACCGAGACAACTTCGGAGCCCTTCACCATCGCCTGCGGCGTGAACGTGTCGATCAGCACTCCCGAGTTGTCCACCACCTCGACGCGCAAGGCGATCTGGCCCCGCGCCGTCCATTGCTCGATCACCGTGCTCTTCTCAATCGTGAGGGCTTGGCCCGTCTGCGGATCTATCTGCGGTGACCCATCGGGATTCGGCGCCGCCGGCACCCGCGTCTTTTGCGTCACCGGATCCACGCGGGACTCGGCTGGGTTATAGAACGTCACACTCACCCGCAGCGCCGCATCGCCACCCGACTGTACAATGTTGAAGCTCTCGCGAAACACCTGATCGAGCGCGGCCTGAATCTGCGCCACCGGCGGCGAGGGATCCGCCGTACTGCCGGGCGCGGGCATCGCCGGAGCGCTGGAGTTGTTGGCTTCAATCGACAGCGTCGCGCGGCCGATGCGGACGGCAGGTAACGTTGGGACCTTCGCCTTCAGCGAATCCCCCCGCCCGAGCCCATGGCGGAATTGGCCCGCCTGTGCCAGGGAAGCCAAAACCAAGATGATTACTACAGGGAAGACCCTCATACTCACCTTGTGCGGATTTTTCAAGAAAACGGGGTCAAGGTACATTAGTTAATCAGTGCGGCCAGCAAGGCGATGCGCAAACGGGCCGAGGGCCAGGTATGGATATGAGGACAGGGTCAATTTTTTCTCCGAAGGGCGATGTGCCCGAATCGCCGGTCGGCGGCGTCAACTGGGAATGCGTCGTTTGCTCCCGAACGGGGTCAAACTTTAAAGGGAGGGAAAAGCTTCCCCGCCTTGGCATGCCGTGCGAGGCCTCATCCAACGATGGGTCAATCAGCCGCCTCGGCGATCACCGTTAGTTCCTCATCTCCATTTGTTTTACACGATTGCCGTTTTTTTCGCTGTCACACGTTCTAACGACAAAGGCTAATCTGGCCGGCGCCGAGTCTGCACCCGCAAAGCCATCGCGGCGATCATCGCCGCGCGACTATTCACTTCCAGTTTTAGGAAGATACGCCGCAAATAGGTGGCTACCGTGTGCTGGCTGATCTCTAGTTCGCCGGCGATCACCTTGTTCGGCTTCCCGGCGGCGACCCGCTCCACAATCTCTGTTTCCCGGCGGCTGAGCGATGGTTGTGCCCCATCACGGTGGCGCAGCAACGTGTAGCGGATGCCTTGAAGCGTCGTAGAAAACACGATCGGTTCGGATTCTTCCGGGAAATGGCTCAGCAAGTTTTCGAGGTCTGGTCTCCAAATCACGGTCGCTCTTTCTCTCGGCAGGTTCCCCATACGGGGGAGTGCGAGATTTCGCGCAATCTGGGGTCAGGGCGAGTAGTTTACTGAGCGGGGGTGGGCCCAAAACCTTCCGCGAAACTAGTCAATTCGGATCACAAACGACGACGTGGCGCGCACGTCGTTACCGTTTCTCAGCCTCGTGACCAGCGTGTAAGTGCCCGGAGCGAATGGCTCATTCGGGCGCCCGTACAGGGGCAGTTGGATATAACGCAAAACATCGCCCACGCCACTAACCACGGGCGCGCGATAGACGGCCTGTCCGCCCGAATCCACCAGTTCCAGGTCCAAGCTGTAGGGCGCGCTCGCCCGGCTCTCCACCCGCGCTTGGGCGCAGGGCTTGTAAGTGCCCGGCGGATCGGAGATACAGGCGATGCAGTAAGTGGGAATCACACAATTCGTAACACGCTTGCCGGTGACGTCCAGTACGGAGCTTTCCACCGATAGCGACAATTGCGGCGATGGCAAGACCAAGCGGATGCCGTCCAAACGCACCTCCACTAACTCCAGGATGTCCGTAGAGCCGCCCGAAGAGCCGGTGACCAATCGCTCCTGGGATCGCACCAAACCGATACCCCGCGCATAGACCTGACTGTCACTCAGTAAACCACTAGTCACGCTCTGCGAAGCCGCGTCGGGGAACGCACCGAGGGCCGTCGTTAAGGGTGCCCGGACGGCCTTCGCGGGGTCCAGCAGAATCTCTTCGCGGGGACTCGCCGAAGTACCGGTGAACCGCCAGATCCTCCCCTCCGCATCCTCGCGAAGGCGCATATTCACGACGTCCCCGGTCAGCACGAAGTACGTCCGGCCGCCGAGTTCCTCGGTCCGCGAAATCGTACGGGTCGCATAGGTCGAGGTCACCTGCCGCGTATTTTGCCGGTAGATCCACGTGTTGCCCACTTGCAAGGGCCAGAAGCTACCCGTGCGAAAGACGGGGTCGAGAACTGACTGTGCGCCGCCGCATCTCAGCTTGGCCGTCACCGAGGCTTCCACCACTCCTCGCGGATTCACCAGGAAAAAACGCATCCCCTCGTTCACCCAATACCCGGTCGTGGCGTCGCCCGAACCTCCCGTAGGGCCGGTCATCGAAGGGCCGGTGGCCTCTCCCACCCGAATCTCGACGCCATCGCTACCCCCGGACCACCGAAGCGTCGCGCGGCCCGCGCCGACCACACAATCCGTCACCGGATCGGACAACAATGACAGTTCCGCGCCAAAGGAGAGCATCGGGGCGAGCATTAGAAAGAGTTTCATCCTGCCCCATTATGCGGAGAATTCGCCCCGGCGGGGTCAATTTCACGGCTGAAGAGATTTGGGGTCCTGGCCGACGGGCTTCGCCGTAAGTTACTGATTGTCGGCATCC
>JAYVRS010001075.1:0-3088 GCA_043776185.1 Bryobacteraceae bacterium
ACGCCTGACCGTGATTCTGCCGATCACCATTGCGATTATTTTCGTTTTGCTGTTCTTTATGTTCGGCTCGGCGAAATACGCCGGGATGGTCCTGATGAACGTACCGTTCTCGTTAGTGGGCGGCATTCTATTTCTCTACTTACGTGGCATCAATTTAAGTGTGTCGGCGGCGGTGGGCTTTATTAGTCTGTTTGGCGTGGCGGTAATGAGCGGCGTGTTAGTAATTGCGGAGATAAACCGTTTGCGCCGATCGACGCCCGACCTGCCGGTGCATCGGGCGATCATTCAAGGTTCCTTGGCCCAACTACGGCCCGTGCTGCTGATGGTGGTGGTGGCCTTGCTGGGGATGGTGCCCGCGGCGCGGGCCAGCGGCATTGGCTCGGATGTCCAGCGGCCTCTGGCGACGGTGGTGGTGGGCGGCTTACTCTCCACTCTATTACTCACGCTGCTGGCTTTGCCGAGCATGTATGCATTGGCCGTTCGCGACCCAAAAGAATAGGATTATCCCCGTGAAACAATTTCAGCTAACAATTTATTTGAACGAGGCTGACCGCGGCAGTCAAGATGTCCCGCTGCACGAAGTGATCGTCCGCCGCTTACTCCAAGCCCATGTTTCCGGCGCCACCGTTCTGCGCGGCGTGATGGGTTACGGCAAGCATGGCAAGGTACACCGCACCCGGCTTTTCGGCGTCTCCGATGACCGGCCGATGGTGATTGTGGCCGTCGATGAGGAGGATCGCGTTCGCGCGCTGTTGCCCGAACTACGTACTTTGGTTACCGAGGGGCTCATCACCCTCCAAGAAGTGGAAGTTGCCTGACTACAGAGTCGGTTGACCATGCCAGCACTGCCGGTACAACTCGACGATCTCCTCCGCGCTGGGCACCACAGGATTGTTCGCCGGGCTGCCCGACGCAATCGCGTCCGAGGCCATCTTGGCCGTCACGGCCAGGAGAGCGGCTTCGTCGCCGTGTAGGCATTCTCGCAGGGTGGGCACCCGGAGGTCGCGGTTGAGCTCATCCAGTCCCGTCACCAATCGCGCGCCGGCTTCGGCGTCGGAGTGCTCGTTGGTGGCTAGATTCATCCAGCGCGCCACGGTGGCGTAGCGTTGCATGGCCCCAGGCAAAGAGAAGCGGGTCACGGTCGGCAACAGCACGGCGTTCGAAAGGCCATGCGCGAGGTGGAACACCGCACCCAGCGGACGGCTCATGCCGTGTACCAGACACAGGCCGCTGTTGGTGAAGGCCAGGCCACCGTGCAACGCCGCCATGGCCATGGCGGCACGCGCCTCCCGGTTGTCGGGCTCACTCCAGGCCGTGCGCAGATGCTGGCCCGTGAGGCGGATGGCGGATTGCGCCAGCGGATCGGTCAACGCGTTGGCCTTGCGCGAAACGTAAGCCTCAATGCCGTGCGTCAGCGTATCGACGCCAACGTGCGCGGTGAGCGCGGGCGGCATGCTGAGGCTCAGCTCGACGTCGACGAACGCGAATCGCGGCATCAGCTTGGCATCCAGCATCATCATCTTCACTTGTCGGGCGGTGTCCGTGATCACGGCCGCCTTGGTGGCCTCACTACCGGTCCCAGCCGTCGTCGGAATGGCGATCACGGGCGGCCCGGCCAACGGAATCTGGTGATAACCCTGGAAGCGCGCGAGCGGGCCCGGGTTTGCGAGCGACGCGCTGATCACTTTCGCGCAATCGATGGGGCTGCCGCCGCCGATGGCCACCAACGCGTCGGCCTGGGCTTGCTGATAAGCCGCGACGCCATCGGCGACGTTGAGGTCAGTGGGGTCAGGTTGGACGCGATCAAAGACCACCACACGGATTCCCGTCGCCTCCAGCGCCTCGATGAAAGGCGCAATGACGCCGGTGTTGACCAGGAAAGCGTCGGTGACCAGCAGCACGGCGCGGGCGTCCAACTGCGCCAAGTACGCCGGCAATTGAGCCCGGCATCCGGCACCGGCGATGATCGCCGCCGGGGCGTGAAACACGGTCTTGGTCATCGTTCAGCCTCAGCCTTTCTTGCCTACAACGCGAACCGCCAACCGGCTGCCCGTTTCGAGCCAAACCGCCAACTCGCGCTCCACCATTTCCCCCGTGGCCAGCGCTAAAATCTTCAGCACCACATCCACCTGCTCCAACTCTACTACCCATCCATTGTCCTCCATGAAAACCGCCGCAACCATGAAGGCCGTCCGCTTGTTGCCATCCAGGAACGGGTGATTCCGGGCCACGCCAAAGGCATACGCCCCTGCCAGCCGCGCGATTCCGGGACGAGCATTGGAACCGTCGCCGTCATGAAAGAGCTGCTGCGAGCGGGCCAACCCCGACTCCAGCACGCCCTGATCCCGTATGCCCGCCGAAGCGGTCGATTTGCATGCCGTGGATCGCCAGCACCACCCCCAGAGGCAGCCAGCGAGGCTCAATCACTTGGCCAGTTCGCGCAGCGCATCCCGGTAACGATTCGCTAACTTCTCCGCCACCGATATCTGCCGCTCGAAAGTAGGATCGTACGGCGTCAGCACGAAACCTGCCGGCGACTCGGTCAGGATCAACGTATCTCCCTTTTGGACGTTTAGCTTGGCTAGCGCCTCTTTGGGAAGGATCTCCCCATGGAGTTGCCGATTGTCGTGACCTTCAGTTGGATCATATAACTATTGTCATAACGCTACCAAGTCACCCGGCCCGTTACCGTCTTCGCAAAAAAATCCACCGGCCCGACCCCAACAAACCCAAACTCCCGCCCCAGATCTTCGCCTCAAACAGCCACACATTCGTAATATCCGCCGTCGGAATCACCGAGAAAATAATGGCCACCGCCGTCACGCCCAACCCCAATACCGGTGCCAGCCGCAGCCCCGCCTTCCAGGCGCTCGCGAAAATGTAGAAGTACGGCAGAAACGCTCCCACCACCATCATCGAAACCAACTCCTGATAAGCCGCCTGCATCGTGTCCCCCAACTGGGCCACCAGCAGTAACGCCGTCCCCACCCCCGCCAGCGCAAACATCGAAAAATGCGGCGTCCGCCATCGCGGATGCACCCGCGCAAAGACCTCGGGCAGCAAACCGTCCTGGGCCGCCGCATACGAC
>JAYVRS010001076.1:0-3082 GCA_043776185.1 Bryobacteraceae bacterium
CGAGCCCATCCCCACCACCACCCCGCGCGAGACGATCGCTGCCGTGCTAGCCTTCTTCCAGCCCTATCGCCTGGAGGCCGTCGGAATAGGTTCGTTCGGGCCAGTGGACCTGGCCGCCGGCCGCATCACCCGCACCACGCCCAAGCTAGCTTGGCGCGGCTATAGTCTGCGGAAAGCGATCGAGCAGGGGCTCGGCGTTCCAGCCTATCTGGACACCGACGTAAACGCCGCTGCCTGGGGCGAATACCGCTTCGGCGGCGCGCCGGATCCTTTTCTCTATGTCACCGTCGGCACCGGCATCGGCGGAGGCGGCGTAGTCAATGGCCAACTGCTACACGGAAAGTTACACCCGGAGATGGGCCACTTACTGTTGCCTCGCGCCGCCGGAGATACTTTTCCAGGCCTTTGCCCCGCCCACCGCGATTGCCTCGAAGGCATGGCTAGCGGACTCGCCATCGCCGCGCGCCGCCACACCAACCAACAACACTATGCCGTCGAGTATCTGGCCGCCGGGTTACTCTCGCTCACTTATGCCTATTCGCCCCTCCGCATCATTCTGGGCGGCGGCGTGATGAAGACGCCTAAGTTACGCGCGGCGGTCACGAAACGCATGCGCGAGCTAAACGCCGGCTATGCGCCGTTACCGAGCGTAACCGCGCCCAAGCTCGGGGACCGCTCCGGCGTTCTCGGCGCCTTGGCGCTCGCCAGTTACCGGTAGACGACCCACTCCAAGCCCCCCACCACCGCCCGCCCCGGCATCACCACGCCCGGAATCTCCTGATAGCGCGTCGCGGTCAGGTTGGTGAACTGCACAAATGGCCGCACTCGGCCCCGCGACGCAGCCACATAGACCTCCCACACCGCATAAGCCGCTCGATCCACTCGCTGCAGGGCACCCACCCGAGTCCGCAGTAACACGCCGCGCGGTAAGGTAGCTTGCCAAGTAGCAATCCCTTGATGTTGGGCGTAATTGAAGACGTAACGCGAAATAAGCCCGGCCAGCGCGTCGCGCGAACCCTGCAGCCCCGTGTAGCTGAAAGTAAGTTCGTTTTGACGACGCAGCTTCAGGCGCGCCACGGCCTCTACCCCGTTGAAGCGCAGCCGCGCCAGATTCGCGGCGCGCCAGACATCAGCCGTCGACGGACGCACAAAGTCGATGCCATTCTGCTCCCTTCTTTGAAAAAACGTTACTTCCGTGCGCAGATTGCTCGTCGGCACCCAGTCCAGGCCACCCTCGTAAGTCCAGGCGCGCTCCGGCTGCAACGTGGCCGTACCTTGAGTAAATGGATCGCGATAGTAAAGTTCAGTGTAAGTGGGCAACCGAAAAGCGCGGCTCGCACTGGCCCGCAGCTTCACTTTGGCCGAAAACCAATAGCCCCCTGCCAGACTAGGACTTACTTCGTGATTGTTACTCCCCCATACCTCGTCGCGCACTCCCAGCGAAAGCGAAAATCGACGCAGCGCGCGCATATCGAGCGCCGCGTAACCAGCGCCACGGGCCCGATGGCGCAATCCCAGATTGTTACTATCAATGGCATCGCGATAGCCCTCCACCCCATAGTGCAGACGAGTGTTCCGGCCCAAATCCTCCGCCCGCCGGACATTGCCCTGGAAGCTCTCCACCGCGTGCCGATTCGTAAATGCGTCCGGCTGCTCGCGATAGCGGTGCAGGACGAAAAGATCGGTGTGGCGCCGAAAGGCGAACCCCGCTTGGGTCTTCTCGCCAAAGGATTGCTGCAACCCCGCGAACCACGTCTTCGTCCGCTCCCAGGAGTTGGCGTTGCCATAAAACTGGTCCGCCCCAAACGGCCGATCATTGTGCGCGAAAATCAACCCGGTCTGGCGAAAATGCGTCACCGAAGCCAGCGACAGATTGCGATAGTCACGGCCCGGCCGGAAGCCCGTGGAAAAATCACGCGAAGCGCTGAACTGCTGCGTCAGCCGGTCCTTTCGATAGTTCACCAACGCGCGCTCCTGATGGACGCCAAAGTTGCCCAGCGCCCCGCGCAAGCGAACTTCGGTGGTCTCCGGGGCCGCCGTAGTAAAGTTCACCACGCCGCCCACCGCATCCGAACCATACAGCGTCGAGCCTGATCCCTTCAACACTTCCACGCGCGTCAGAGCCTCCAGCGGCAGCGGCAAATCGAAGTTATGATGGCCGCTCTGCGCATCGTTCAGCCGCAAGCCATTCACCAGCACCAGCGTCTGCCCAAAACCTCCGCCCCGAATCGAGATATCCGCCTGCAAAGCATTCCCGGCGCGTTGCCGCAGATCAACCGAAGAATCGAGTTTCATCAGGTCAGCAATCGTGTTACTCGTCAGCCGAATCGGCTCCACCGCCAGCGCCCGCACGTTACGGTCGGCTTCTTCGAGCGGAATGGGCGTGTAAGTCCCGGTAACTAACACTTCCTGAGCCAAAATGAGAAACAGCAACGTAGACATGCGTCGCGATGATCCCATCTACGGCAGGCCGGCACAAGCAGACTTTGATACCGTATCAAGCTATTCGGCGCTAAGATAGTTGAACTGCTCAACCAATATGAAGATCGACAAGTTCCTCGCCGAAAGCCCCGTTTTCGCCATCGCCAAGGCGGCCCGCAGCGTGGAAGCCAACCTCAACCGAGCCCTACGCGGCGAGGGACTAGGCTTCTTTCAAGGCTTACTGCTGGTCGCGGTCTTTTTTGAGGAGGCCGGCCGCGTCAGCCCTTCGCAGCTCGCCCACAGCTTCTCGACCACCCGGGGCAACGTCAGCCACGGCCTAAGCGCCCTCGAAGCGCGCGGACTCGTCAAGCGTCAAATCGACGCCGAAGACGCCCGCGTACTGAGGATTTCCATAAGACCCGACGGCCGCCGCTGCGCCATGCGGCTCATCAAATGCTTCAACACGCTGGAAGCAAAAATAGAGGGCGAACTGGGCACCAGCCAAGTGCGGGGTGCCATCGCGGTAATGTCGCGTGTAGAAGACCTAACGAACCCTGACCGTTAGGGACTGTGAAAAAATACCCACGGGCCAAAAGTGGCATAATCCCGCGGTTAAACGGCCTCGTAGGAGGCTCTGTAAGCCCTTGGTGCGGTTGTGGGA
>JAYVRS010001077.1:0-3077 GCA_043776185.1 Bryobacteraceae bacterium
GTGCCGTGATGGTGCAGATCGCCGCCTTTGGGCATCGCGTAAAGAAACGCATAGAGTTGGGCGGGTGTGGCCTCGCGCTTGATCCGCTCGAATGGTTGATCGAAACCGGTTTGGCCATCGAGTGTCAAAACTGTGAGGAAAATCGCAACTAAACGGAACATTTTCACCTGACCATGCTTTAGCATCCTTCCATGATGCCGCTATCGAATGCGACAATGTAAGTCTATGAACGAAATTATCAAGATCACGGGCCGCGAGATTCTCGATTCGCGGGGCAACCCTACCGTGGAAGCGGACGTCCTTTTGGCCGACGGCAGTCAAGGCCGCGCGGCGGTACCCTCGGGAGCCTCCACCGGCGAGCATGAAGCCGTGGAATTACGTGACGGCGACGCGAAACGTTATATGGGCAAGGGCTGCCTGAAGGCCGTCGCCAACATCAACACCAAGATTTCCAAATTGCTGGTCGGCATGGACGCCGAGGATCAGACATCGCTCGACGCGGCAATGATCAAACTGGACGGCACGCCGAACAAAGCCAAGCTCGGCGCGAATGCGATTCTGGCCGTATCCATGGCCACCGCGCGCGCCGCCGCCGACAGCCTGATGGTGCCGCTCTACCGCTATCTCGGCGGCGTCAATGCCAAGGTGCTGCCCGTGCCGATGATGAACATCATCAACGGCGGCGCCCATGCCGATAACTCGGTGGACTTACAAGAATTCATGATCGCCCCCTACGGCGCGGCCAACTTCTCCGACGCCTTCCGCATGGGTGTCGAAGTGTTTCATAGCTTAAAGACTGTGCTGAAAAAGCGTAGTTACTCCACTGCCGTCGGCGACGAGGGCGGCTTTGCGCCCAACCTGGAATCCAACGAAGAGGCCATCGAAGTAATTCTGGAAGCCATCACCAAAGCGGGCTATAAGCCCGGCAAACAGGTGGCTTTGGCCCTCGATTGCGCCGCCAGCGAATTCTACGACAAGTCGAAGAAGAAGTACGTCTTCAAAAAGAGCGATAAGAGTGAGCGCACCGGTGCCGAGATGGGCGAATTCTGGGCCAATTGGGCTCGCCAATATCCCATCATCTCCATCGAAGACGGTTGCGCCGAGGACGATTGGGGCGGCTGGAAACATTTGAGCGACATCCTCGGCTCAAAGACCCAGTTGGTCGGCGACGATTTGTTCGTCACCAATACCGAGCGTTTGTCGCGCGGTATCAAGGAAGGCATCGCCAATTCCATTCTGATCAAAGTGAATCAGATCGGCACGTTGACCGAGACCTTAGACGCCATGGCCATGGCCGCCGGAGCCGGTTACACGTCGATGGTGTCCCACCGTTCCGGCGAAACCGAAGACGCCTTCATCGCCGACCTGGCCGTCGCCACCGGCGCGGGCCAAATCAAAACCGGTTCCGCCAGCCGCACGGATCGTATGGCCAAGTACAACCAGTTACTCCGCATCGAAGAAAACCTGGGTGCCTCCGCTAAATTCGCCGGGCGCGCCGCCTTCAAACAAGTCTGGTAACCCAAACGAACCCCGACCGTCAGAGAGGAGATAACTTGGTAGTTCGCATCCATTGGACCTCTCGCCATCTTAGTGTCCCACGGCGTTAGCCGTGGGACACGAACAGCTTGGGAATGTGCCCCACGGCCAACGCTAAGGGCTAGTAATCGGGCCAAACAGAACCCCGACCGTCAGAGAGGAGATAACTTGGTAGTTCGCATCCATTGGACCTTTCGCCATCCTAGCCCACGGCGTTAGCCGTGGGACACGAACAGCTTGGGAATGTGCCCCACGGCCAACGCTAAGCGCTAGTAATCGGGCCAAACAGAACCCCGACCGTGAGGCACGGGGATAACTTGGTAGTTCGCCTCCGTTGGACCTCTCGCCATCCTAGCCCACGGCGTTAGCCGTGGGACACGAACAGCTTGGGAATGTGCCCCACGGCCAACGCTAAGGGCTAGTAATCGGGCCAAACAGAACCCCGACCGCGAGGGATGGGACGACTTGTTAGTTGAGGAGTTACAAAATACAAATGAAAAAGAAAGTCATCTTAACAATCCTGGACGGCATGGGTTACCGCGCGGAAACCGCCGGCAACGCGGTCGCCGCCGCCCACAAGCCCACGTTCGACCGCCTGCAGCGCGACTACCCCTGGACCCTCATCGAAGCCTCCGGACCCTGGGTCGGCCTGCCCCCCGGGCAGATGGGCAACAGCGAAGTGGGCCACCTAAATATCGGCTCCGGCCGAGTAATTCAGATGGATGTTACTCGCATCGACCAAAGCATTTTGGATGGCACCTTCTTCGTCAACCCCGCGCTCAAAAAGGCCATGGCCACGCCGCGTTTGCACCTCTTCGGGTTACTGAGCGACGGCGGGGTGCACTCCATGAACACCCACCTCTATACGCTGCTCGAAATGGCCAAGCGCGAAGGCGCCGCCGAAGTATTTGTACATTGCTTTATGGACGGTCGCGACACGCCGCCCAACTCGGGCGCTGGTTTCATGGCCGAACTCGAAGCCAAGTTGGCGGAGTTAGGCATCGGACAAATCGCCAGCATCAGCGGCCGCTACTTTGCCATGGATCGCGACAAGCGCTGGGAACGCGTACGCAAAGCCTATGAGGCCATCGTACTAGGAACGGGCGCCCACCACGCCAGTGCGTCCGCCGCGCTCCAAGAGGCTTATGGCAAAGGCACCACCGACGAGTTCATTGAGCCAGTGACCATTGCCGGCCGAGGCCTGGTGCAGGACGGCGATTCGATCATCTTCTTCAACTACCGCGCCGACCGGGCGCGCGAACTAACTCAGATGATTCTCGATCCGGCCATTGCCGCCACGGCCGGGGTCGCCCAACGTCAAAACCTGCGCTACACGATGATGACCGAGTACGACCGCAGCTTCGGCCTGCCCTATGCCTTCGCCCCCGAAACCCATCAAGGTTTGCTCGCCGACGTATTGGCCGCCCACGGACTTACTGACTTACGGGTCGCCGAGACGGAAAAGTATCCCCACGTCACTTACTTTTTTAACGGCGGCAATGAAACGGTGCCCGGTGGCGAAGCGCGTCAAATGGTCGCCT
>JAYVRS010001078.1:0-10458 GCA_043776185.1 Bryobacteraceae bacterium
CCGGTAAGTCCAGTAGCGCCGGCGATCCAGGCGCGCACTAGGCCTTGCCCTCGCGAAGAATGGCCTTCACTACATTTCCATGCACGTCGGTTAGACGGAAGTAGCGACCTTGGAATCGATAAGTCAGCTTAGTATGATCCACGCCGAGGCAATGGAGAATGGTGGCCTGTAAGTCATGCACATGCACCGGATCCTTAACGACATTGTAGCTATAGTCGTCGGTCTCGCCGTAACTCACTCCGGGGGCGATGCCGCCACCGGCCATCCAAATCGAAAAACAGCGCGGGTGATGGTCGCGACCGTACTCTTCCTTGGTTAGCACGCCTTGACAATAGACGGTGCGTCCGAACTCGCCGCCCCACACGACCAGCGTGTCATCCAGCATGCCCCGCTGTTTGAGGTCAGTAATCAACGCCGCCGCCGGCTGATCGGTCTCTTTACAACGATTCGGCATGGCCTTCACCAAGCCGCCGTGGTGATCCCAATCGCGATGGTAGAGCTGAATGAAACGTACGCCGCGCTCCGCGAGCCGCCGGGCCATCAGACAGTTATACGCAAAGGTACCCGGCTTGCTGACATCGTCACCATAGAGCTTCAGCGTCGCCGCGCTTTCCTGCTTGATGTCGACTAACTCGGGCACCGAAGACTGCATGCGGAAGGCCATCTCGTACTGGGCAATGCGCGTGGCGATTTCGGGGTCGCCGGCTTCGTCGAGCTTAATTTGGTTCAATTGATTGAGCGAGTCTAAGTAAGTGCGACGGTTGTCTTTGGAGAAACCTGCGGGGTCTGTGAGGTAGAGCACCGGATCGCCGACGGATCGGAACTTTACGCCTTGGTAGCGAGTCGGTAAGAAGCCGGAGCCCCACAGGCGGTCATAGAGTGGTTGTCCCCCTCCTCCGCCGCCTGGTGAGATCATCACCACAAAGGCTGGCAAGTCAGCAGTCTCCGCACCAAGCCCGTAGGAGGCCCAAGCGCCCATGCTGGGCCGTCCGGCGATCTGTGAGCCGGTTTGAAAGAAAGTAACTGCCGGGTCGTGATTGATCGCTTCGGTGTGCAGCGACTTTACGAAACATAAGTCATCGGCGATCGCCGCGGTGTGCGGCAGTAAGTCACTTACCCAAGCGCCCGATTGGCCTCTTTGCCTAAGAGGAAATCGCGTCGGCACCACCGGAAAGTTCACCTGCTGGGAGGACATGCCCGTCAGCCGCTGACCTTGGCGGATGCTCTCGGGGAGGTTACTACCGGCTAGTTCTGCGAGGCGCGGTTTATGGTCGAAAGTTTCAAATTGCGAGGGCCCGCCGCTTTGAAAGAGATAGATCACTCGCTTCGCGGTGGGCTTATGCGTCGGCATGCCCGCTTGTCCGCCGGTGGTTTTCGCACTCAGTAAGTGGCTCAGTGCGGCCAAGCCGGTGGCGCTTTGCGTGAAAATGTCTCGACGTCTCATTCTTTGGTTACCGCCTCATCGAGATTTAGCACTAAGCTGGCCAGGGCCGTGTAGGCCGCAAGCTCCGACGCCTTCCAGCGAGGGTCGCGCGGCGAATCGCCTTGCTTCAAAAAGTCCTCTGCGGCCTGCGGATTCAGCTGATACTGCTGCTCGAACTGGGCGAGCGTCCGGCTGAGGATGGCCATCTCCTCGGTTTTGGGCTCCCGGCCCAGAGTAAGTCGATAGGCTTGCTTTAACCGGTCTTCAGGTGAGGGCCCGACGTCCATCATGCGCTCGGCTAGTTTACGCGCGGCCTCCAGATACAGCACGTCGTTCATCAGGTTGAGGGCCTGCAACGGCGTGTTGGTGCGGCCCTCGCGGACCACGCAAAGTTCCCGGCTAGGAGAATCGAAATTCATCATGCCGGGCGGGGCGATGGTGCGCTTCCAGTAAGTGTAAAGGCTGCGCCGGTAGAGTCCTTCGCCCTGATCTGGCGTGTACCCTTTTCCGCCGACGAGTTCCTGCCACAGTCCCGGGGGCTGATAGGGTTTTACCGATGGGCCACCTACGCGGTCAACCAGCAAGCCGGAAATAGCCAGAGCCTGGTCGCGTACCATTTCGGGCGAGATGCGGAGTCGCGTGCCGCGGGCCAAGAGGCGATTTTCGGGGTCGCGCGCGAGCAAGGCCGGGGAGACCTGAGAGCTTTGCCGATAAGTGGCGCTGGTCACCATCGTCTTCAATAGACGCTTGGTGTCCCAACCGCTTTCCGTAAACTCGACCGCTAACCAATCGAGTAACTCCATATGGAGCGGCCACTCGCCTTGAGATCCGAAGTCTTCTACCGTTTTCACCAGGCCGATGCCAAAGAGCATTTGCCAATAGCGATTGACGATGACGCGTGCCGTAAGAGGATTCTGCCGGGAGACGATCCAGCGCGCCAAGCCTAAACGGTTCTTGGGCCACTCCGGCTGCCAACCGGGTAAGTTGGCCGGGATCGCGGGTGAAACGGTTTCGCCGTGTTGATCGTAGGCGCCACGTTTCAGCAAATAGGCTTGGCGCGGTTTCAGGCTCTCCTGCATCACCATCGTCGTCGGCACGCTCTCCAGGAATTTCGCGCGCTCCATCTCCAACGCCACTAGGCTTTCCCGTTCCCGCTTCAGGTCGGCGGGCAAGCCAAGTTCTAAGAAGGCCATCCGGATTTTGGATTTGGCTGCTTTGGACGGCAAGGATACTAACTGCACAAGGCTTTCCGAAAGCGGAATCGTGCTGGCCTCTTCCGGCGTCAGCGCCCGATTGTAAATGAGCGGCCTGGAGATTTCTCCTCTGAAACGAAGGCTCGCGCCCGCGCCGATGCGCCAGGAGTACTTATTCTCGATGGGCCAGACTAAGTTATCGAATAAGACCTTCACGGGCCGCTCGACGCCATCCACGTACATATGGATACCGGCGGCCCGCATGCCTCCATCATAAGTAACCAGAACATGCTGCCAGCTGTGTAACTGGATGGGTTCCACGGTTTCCACCCTGGCTCCCAGATCGCTCCAGCGGAAGACAATATGTAACCGTAGTTTGCCATCTACTAAGTAGAGCCCATGCTGCTGCCCTTCCCATTCATCCTCGGCGCGCGATAGGATCGCACCTTTTCCGTCCTCGGGCTTGATCCAGGCGGCGAAAGTAAACGGATCACGATTATCGAATTTAGGTTTATCTGCGGTCTCTTTCGGCAACTTACGCTCAAGGTAGGACTTACCATCGAAAGGCTGACAGGTGCCGACACAGGCGAAGCCCGAGTTGCCTTCGAGCACGAGCCCCTCATTCACTTGCCATGGCCGGTCGGGGGGGATCCAGGCGGCTTGAGCCTTGGCGATCGCCGGTTCCAGCGCGTCGACCTTAGCCCGTTGCGCACGAAGGTGGTCATCGAGCTCATCCAACTTAGCTTGCTGCGCGGGCAAGGGAGCTTTAATGTAAGGCGGTTCGTTGCCAAAGTTCCAGACGAAACCGCGCTCATCGGGCACATTGTTGTAGAAGGCGAACATGGCGTAGAAGTCCTTCTGCGCGAGCGGATCGAACTTATGGTCGTGGCAACGGGCGCAACCGAGAGTAAGTCCCAGAAAGACGGTGGCCGTGGTCTCGGCGCGATCCGCGACATATTCGACCCGGAACTCTTCGTCGACGATGCCGCCCTCCGCGGTGGTGCGGTGATTGCGTTGAAAGCCCGTGGCGATCTTCTGAGCAAGCGTCGGATTCGGGAGTAAGTCACCGGCGATTTGCTCAATAGTGAATTGGTCGAACGCCATGTTTTTTTGGAAGGCGTCGATCACCCAGTCTCGCCAGCGCCACATATCGCGGGGACCGTCACTTTGGTAGCCATTGGTGTCGGCATAGCGCGCGGCCTCGAGCCAACGAATCGCCATCCGCTCGGCGTAACGGCTGCTACCCAACAAACGGTCGACGGCCTTTTCGTAGGCGTCACCATGTGGGTCGGCCAGGAAGTTACTCGTCTCGGCCGGGGTAGGGGGCAGGCCGGTAAGGTCAAGCGTGACGCGGCGCAGCAGGGTGCGGCGGTCGGCTTCGGGCATCGGCTTTAGGCCCTCGCGATCGAGCCTAATTCGAATGAAATGGTCAATCGCCTGGCCGCCGGCGGGAACCGGGGGGCGCTGCGGCGGAATGAAAGAGTAGTGCGCCTCGTAGGGGGCACCTTCTTCAATCCAGCGCCGAATCAGCGCGATCTGTTCGTCGGGAAGACGGTTGTGCCCAGCGTAGGCGGGGGGCATGCGCTGGCCCTGGTTGGCGGAGGTGATGCGCTGATAGACGCTGCTCTTGGCCGGGTCTCCGGGCACGATGCCGCGACGACCTTTGCCCAGATCGGCTTTGGCGTCGGCTTCGCGATCCAGCCGCAGCGGACTCTTGCGGTTACCTTGGTCAGGCCCGTGGCAGGCAAAGCATCGGTCCGACAGCAGGGGCCGAATCTGGCGATTGAATTGGACGCGCGCGGGCTCTTCAGCCGTCAGCGCGATCGTGAAAAACAGTCCGGCAAGAAAACGCATGGGCTCAATGCCAATATACTTGAAGTAGCACCCATGAACTCCCAGCGACGAAATTTCCTAATGGCGACGGCTGCGGCCGCGCCGGTTTATTTGAGGGCGGCCCAGGCCACCAAGTCGATCAAAGTCGGTTTGGTAGGAGCGGGAGGCCGCGGCTCAGGCGCCGCGCTGCAGGCGCTGAAAGCCGACGACTACGCCGAGTTGACGGCCGTGGCCGACCTCGACCTGCCCATCATCAACGAGTCGTTGGCCCGGCTGAAGCGGGCCGCCGGCGACAAGGTGAAGGTGGAGGAAGCGAAGAAGTTTACGGGCCTCGACGCCTATGCGAAGTTGCTGGCCACCGACGTGGACGTGGTGATTCTGGCCACCCCGCCCGGGTTCCGGCCGATGCACTATCGCGCCGCAGTGGAGGCTAACAAGCACCTCTTCGTGGAGAAGCCGATTGCCGTCGACGCGCCCGGCGTTCGCAGCGTGATGGAGACCACTAAGCTCGCCAAGGAAAAGAAACTTTGCGTGGTTTCAGGCTTCTGCTGGCGTTATTCGAATTACATTCGGGCCACCTTTGAGCAGGTGCAGCAGGGGGCCATCGGCGACCTAGTCTCTTATTATGGAACTTATTTGTCGAACCCGGTGAAGCCGATGCCGCCGGCCAGCGCGCGGCCCCCCGGCATTAGCGATGTCGAGTGGCAATTGCGCAATTGGTACAACTTCGGTTGGGTGTGCGGCGATGGGCTGGTGGAACAGGGCATCCACACGGTGGACAAAGTGCAGTGGGCTTTCGGCGACGAGACACCCGTGAGTTGTACGGCGATCGGTGGCCGCGCGATTCCCGCGGAGGGGGGAAACATCTTCGACCATATCGAAGTGAACTACCTATACTCCAAGAACCGCCGCGCCCATGTGGTGCACCGCCAGATCCCCGGTTGCCACAACGAAAACGGCGACTACATTCTGGGCACCAAAGGCTCGGTGACCATTGGTCGCGGGCCGCTTCCGCGCATCGAGGGAACCAACCCTTGGACATTCGAAGGCGTGAAGAACGACATGTATCAGTACGAGCACGACGTGTTATTCGCCGCGATCCGCAAGGGTGAAGCTCGCAACGACGGTGACCGCATGGCCGTCAGCACGCTGGTAGGCATTATGGGACGCATGGCGGCTTACACCGGCCAGCAGATCACCTATGAGCAGGCACTCAATTCGCAGGAACGCCTCTTCCCGGAGCGGCTAGATTTCAGCGGCAAGATGGACGTGGCATCGCTGCCGCGTCCGGGCGTTACCAAATTCTTCTAGACGCTCTTTACGAGTGAGAGAATTTGGGCGATGGATACCCAACCTGGTTCTGCCATGAGGCGCACCCCTCCCGGTAGTCCGCCCGCAGCCGTCGGCTTGGCCGAGCCCGAGGAAGGCCCGTCCTGGTTTCGCCGCCTGCTGCTTCGGCTGACTGCTGAAGTGGGGCGCGTGCGCACCGCATTACGATAGGTCCCCCCTAGCCACCGGGGCCATAAACTTATATACTCCTTTCCATCTTTAGTTTCCAAAGGTAGGGAATTTGTATGAACCAGCGAACCAAAACATGCCTCGTCTTTCTCTTGGCCTGCGCCAGCCTTTTCGGCCAGACCTTTTATGGATCACTAGTAGGCACCGTCGCCGACTCTTCGTCGAGCGCGATGCCCCAGGCCAACGTCACCCTGATTAACCTCGGTACCGGCGAGCGGCGCACCGCGCAAACGGATAACTCCGGCAACTATCAGTTCGTTAACATCGTGCCCGGCCAATACCGTGTGGAAGTGGAGAACACCGGCTTCCGGCGCTTTGCGCGCGAACCGATCACGGTAGAAGTGCAGAGCGCCGTCCGCATTGACGTGGCGATGCAAGTGGGCGATGTTAGCCAGACGGTGGAAGTCACTGGCCAGACGCCTCTTTTGCAGACCGAGAATGCGTCGCTGGGCCAGGTGGTGGAGGCGCGCAAAGTGCTCGAGATGCCGCTCAATGGCCGCAATGTATTCAGCTTGGTCGCGCTGGTGCCCGGCGTAGTGCCGGGTGGACAATCGAGCCAAACGCCCACGGGTACGAATCCCTTCGCGTGGGCCAACTTTCAGATTGGCGGCGGGCAAGCCAACCAAAGTGCCTCTTACATCGATGGCGCTCCGAATAACTCCAGTTACGTCAACCACACCATGCTCGTCCCTACGCAGGACGCCGTGCAAGAGTTCCGCGTGCAGACTAACAATCTCGGGCCGGAATTTGGCCGTTTAGCTGGTGGCGTGATCAATCTTACGACGAAGTCTGGCACGAATAGCTTCCACGGCAGTGCCTACGAGTATCTGCGCAACCGCTCGCTCAACGCCAACACTTTCTTCAATAACCGGGCCGGCGTCGGGCGTCCCGCGTTCACTCAGAATCAGTTCGGCGCCAACATCGGCGGCCCCATCCGCAAGGACAAAACCTTCTTCTTCGGCTCCTACGAAGGCTTCCGTCTGCGCCAGGGCCAGTCCTATGTGTTCTCCGTTCCGACGGACCCTATGCGGGCCGGTAACTTCGCCGACTTCCGCAATGGCAGCGGTGCCATGATTCCGGTGTATGATCCGCTCACGACTTGCGGCCGCCTCGGCAACGCCGCCTGCGGCACCAATGCCACCGGCGGAGAGGTCATTTCTCGCACGCCCTTTCCTGGCAATACCATCCCCAATAGCCGCATCGATCCCGCCGCCAAGGTAATGACTGGTTTGTGGGGCCGGGCGACTTCCGCTGGCTTGCCTAACACGGCCGTCAACAACTTCACCTCGAACGCTAGCGTCGGCGGTAACCAGAATCAATACAACTCCCGGGTGGACCACACCGTGTCCGACAAGCAGCGCCTCTTCGCTCGTTACACTTACTGGAGTAACTTGAACTTACCCATCGATCCTTACAACACCAAAACCTGTGTCGACCGCTGTACAGAATCGATGAATACGAATCAAGCGGTGCTTGGGGACACTTACTCGCTGACCCCCACCACCTTTCTTGACGTGCGGCTCAGTTACAGCCGCTTCCACTATGACCGCATTGCACTAACTAAGGGGTTCGATCTCACTCAACTCGGCTGGCCGTCTTCGTTGAACAGCGCGGTAGCCGTGCGGGTGCAGCCCATCCCCATTGTCACCGGCTACAACGGCGTTTTCGGCACCAACGGCACGGGCAGCACGATTGCGGCCCGCAACGACGTCTATTCCCTGAGCCCGAATATGACCAAGATCATGGGCAAGCACACGCTGAAGTTCGGGGGCGAATGGCGTCGCAATACGCACAACTACTATCAACAAAATAACCCTTCTGGCTCGTTTAACTTTGATGCCTTAATGACTTCCGCTAACCCGCTGGCGGCGGCAGGCACGGGCAATGGTTTTGCCTCTTTCCTGTTGGGCATGGGCTCGGGCGGTGGTTTGACGCACAATAACTTCGTCGCCGGCCAGATGATTTACCGCGCCTACTATGTGGGCGACCAGATTCAGATCAATTCAAAATTGACGCTCAATGTCGGCGTCCGTCTGGAGCAGATGGGTCCCTGGTCAGAGCGGTATGATCGACTCGTCGTGTTACTGCCCAATGCCGAGAACGAATTGAGTGGCCGCGGTGGCCTAAATTTCAAGGGACGCTTCGGTCTAGTGAATTCGCCGGACAGCCCCAGCCGCAACAACAACGCCTTACGCAATGTAGTCTCACCGCGGTTCGGGCTGGCTTACCGTATGAATAACAAGACCGTGATCCGCACGGGCTACGGCGTCTTCTTTCTCCCCAATGACGTCGCCTTCAACACCGCTCCCAACATCGACATTTCGAACGCATACACCACACCTTTTCTCGGGACCGTGGACGGCAGCATTACCCCCGCTGACCGGCTTTCGAACCCCTTCCCCAACGGCATTGTCTCGGCCCCAGGCCGCGCGGCCAATATTCAAAAACTCTTCTACGGACAGGGCGTCAGCGCCCCTCTGTTTAACGACCCGCGCGCCAACACCCAACAGTGGAACTTCGACGTCCAGCGTGAGCTCTTAAGCGGCATGGTGATCGATGTCGCCTATGCCGGATCGAAAGGCACTCACCTTCCCGGACCCAACCAGGCCTTGAATCAATTACCGGTGGAGTTCCTATCGCAAGGCGCCTCGCTGCTCCAACAAGTGCCCAACCCCTTCGTCGGCCAAGTGCAGTTGGGTGCCCTCGCCCAGCCTAACGTGGCGCGGGCCCAGTTACTCCGCCCCTATCCCCAGTACACGGGCTACAATCTCGTTGCGCCGATGAATCGTAACTCCGTGTATCATTCCGCACAAGTGAAGGTGGAAAAGCGATTTGCTCAAGGCGCATCCGTTCTCGTCTCCTACACCTACGCCAAGCTGATCAGCGATACCGATACGCTCACCGCGTGGCTTGAGCCCGGTGGAGGCTTAGGGGTACAGAACTGGTATAACTTGCATGCGGAACGCTCTGTCGCACTGTACGACGTGCCTCAGCGCGCGGTAATTAGCTTCATCTACGACCTACCGTTCGGCAAAGGCAAGAAGTTCCTCGCCGCCAATAACGGCGGGGTGCAGCGGCTGGTGGGCGGTTGGGGCGTCAACGGCATTACCACTTTCCAAAGTGGTAACCCGCTCAACATGTCGATGGCCGTCAACACCTCTAACTCCCAAGGCGGCGGTCAGCGGCCGAACTCCACTGGCGTTAGTGCGAGCCTGGATGGCTCCGCTCAGTCGCGGCTGAATAAGTGGTTTGATACGTCCGCTTTCACCGCAACGCCGGCCTTCCAATTCGGCAACGTCGCCCGCACGTTGACCGACGTACGTTCCCATGGCATTGCCAACTACAACTTCACCATCTTCAAAAACACTCAGCTTACTGAGCGCTTTGGTCTGCAGTTCCGCACCGAGGTCTTCAATCTTTTCAATCGGGTACAGTTCGGCTATCCGGGCACGGCGCTGGGCAATCCGCAGTATGGGGTCATTAGTGGGCAATACAACGATCCGCGTCTCATTCAATTCGCGCTTAAGCTACAATTCTAGCGAGTGCATTTTCGACCCAGATTTTGGCTTTGCGTAACCGGAATGGCTCTGGCCCACTTACTAGGTCAGAGCCTTTCCGTTTCCGGTAGCCTCGACTTTCTGCACCGGAACTCGCCTACTTCGCAGAAGTATCTTATCGAGACCATGGGCGGCGGGGTGGCCCTCTTCGATTACAACCAGGACGGCCGGCTGGATGTCTTCCTGGTAAACGGTGGCCGGCTGGCCGACCCGGTTCACTCGCCGGTGGATTTTGCCCGTCGTGACCCCGCCTATTGGAATCGCCTGTATCGCCAGAATGCCGACGGCACCTTCACCGACGTCACGGCTGCTGCTGGCTTATCCACCGCCGGCAACGCTTACGGGATGGGCGTCGCCGTGGGCGACTTTGACAACGACGGATTTCCCGACTTCTACGTGACGAACTACGGCCCCACTATCCTTTATCGCAATAACGGCAACGGGACGTTTACCGATGTAACAGGCACAGCCGGTGTAGCGGCCAGCGGCTGGTCAGCGTCGGCCGGTTTCTTCGACTATGATCGCGACGGCCGGCTCGATTTGTTTGTCACGCGCTATCTCGATTGGGACCTCAGCCGCAGTATCCTATGCGGGACCCCCTTCAACGCCTACTGCCGGCCCGACAAGTTCTCGCCCGTCAGCAATTTACTCTTCCACAATGAAGGCCATGGCCGATTCACTGATGTAAGTATCGCGACCGGCATCGCTGCGGCCAAAGGAAAAGCCCTCGGGGTCGCCTTCAACGACTATGACGGCGATGGCTTTGCCGACATCTTCGTCTCGAACGACGGTATGGAACAGTTTCTCTTTCACAACGAGCAGGGCGTGAAGTTCAAAGAGGTGGCGGTAGAGGCGGGTGTCGCCTTCGCCGACGACGGTAAGTCGTTTGCCGGTATGGGGGTCGCCTTCGCTGACTATGACCATGATGGACGCC
>JAYVRS010001079.1:0-3075 GCA_043776185.1 Bryobacteraceae bacterium
CGCGACTTGGCAAAGGCGGGCGGATCGAGCACGATGGTATCGAAGTGCCGCCGCGCCGAGCCATAGTCGCTCAACAGGGCGAAGACATCGGCTTCGCGAACGTTGACGTTCTCGATGCCGTTGCGCGCGGCGTTGGCGCGAGCCGCGTCGAGGGCGACGGGCGAAGCATCGATGGCTTCCACCGATTCAGCGACGGAGGCCATGTGGACGGCGAAGCCGCCCGTGGAGCAGAAGCAATCGAGCACGCGGCCTCGCGCATGGCGGCGGGCTGCGAGATAGTTCTCGCGTTGATCGAGAAAGACGCCGGTCTTCTGGCCACCGAGGACGTCGGCGGTGAGGGCGAGCGAGTTCATATTGACGCTAAGCGGACCGGCAAGTTCGCCGGCCAACAAACCCTTTTCGAGCGGCAGGTTTTCCAGCTTGCGGACGGCGACGTCGTTGCGCTCGACGATGGCGGTGGGGGCGAAGAGCTCTTGGAGTAGCTCCACCAGTTGGGGCTTAAAGCGGTCCATGCCTTGGTCGAGCGTTTGGATGACGAGCACGTCGCCATAACGGTCGATGATCAAGCCGGGGAGTTGGTCAGCTTCGGCGTGCACGAGCCGGTAGGAGTTGGTGTCGCGCACGACGCGCTCGCGAAACGCAGCGGCGGCCTCCAGGCGGGTGCGGAAGAGGGCCATCTCTGAGGTCTGGTTGTCGCGGCTGAGCATGCGCAGGCTGATCTGCGAGGTGGACGAATAATGGGCCGCGCCGAAGATGCGGCCACGGCTATCGGCGACGCTGACGAAGTCGCCGGGCTGCGCGGTGCCGCGGTTCTCCAGGTCACTCATGAAGATCCAGGGATGGCCGTTCTCGACACGCGAGACGGCTTTGCGGTTGACTTTGACAATTGGCTTGGACAAGCTTCCAGGTTAGCTGGGACGGAAGCAAAAGCATAGCGGCGATGTGGGGGTGAGGCGGCATCGCGGTAGGATTAGCTAATAACATGTTTATTATCTATAGCTTGCAAGGCTTTCTCCGGCCGCCAGAAAAGGCCCTTTCACCCGGGACCTCGGCGTGAATATGTTCTTATGGAATCGGGGTTCTGTTGAACTGGCATTTTACGGGCCAAGCGGAACCCTGACCGTTTTGGAGGGGATCCTGCGGCGCGGTCAAAGCACCTAGCCATCGACCTGTGGTGTTATGTAAGCGATGACCGTCCTCGATCAGCAAATCCGCAATTTTCTGGACGAGCTCCGGCGGGAGAACGTGTCGCCGCATACGCTGCGGAATTACGGCATGGACCTAACGCAGTTCGCCGGTGAGTTCCCGGCCCCGCCCGATCGATGGACCGTGCTGGTGCTGCGAGGATGGCTGGCGGAGTTACACGTGCTAGGGCTAAGCCCGGTGACCATTCGGCGCAAGATCGCTGCGTTGCGGAGTTTCTTTCAGTACTTACTCAAGCTCGGTTTGGTGGAGTTCAATCCGGCGAAGTTACTACGGACTCCCAAGGTGCCCAAGACGCTGCCGCGCGTGATGAGTGAAGACACGGCGAATAACTTGATCGATCAAGTGGGCGGCGCAAAATTGGAGAAGCCGTTTCCGGAACGCGACCGGGCGTTGTTCGAGATTCTTTACGGCTGCGGACTGCGCATTAGTGAGCTTTGCGGTCTGGATCTGCCAGACCTGGACTTATCGGAGAACTGGATGTTGGTGCGCGGGAAGGGTCGCAAGGAGCGGCAGGTGCCGATGGGCGCGTCCGCCGTGGCCGCTTTGCAGCGGTATCTCGAGATTCGGTTGCCGCAGCCAGACGAACGGGGCGTGTTCCTCAACTATCGCGGCAAGCGGCTCACTTCGCGGGGCGCTTATGGCATTGTCGCTTTCTATGGGCGGTGGTTTACCGGCGACCCGAGCATTCATCCGCATAGCTTTCGGCATGCTTATGCGACGCACTTACTCACGGATGGCGCGGACTTACGGGCGATCCAGGAGTTACTGGGGCATTCGCAGTTATCGACGACGCAGAAGTACACGCAGGTAGCTCTGAATGACTTACTCGCGGTTTATGATAAAGCGCATCCGAAGGCTTAGGGAGCGGAGGCGGCGACCGCAGGGAACGGGCTCCGACCGAATCTGGGTTTGGCCCGCTCCTTTCGCTCGCGGCTCGATCGCTGCCTGATGGCTTTCATGACGTACTTCGGCCTGCGCCTGTCGCTGGCGGCAAAAGCGTCGTCTTCATTAGCGCCGGTCGGGTAACGCACAGCCGCGAAGGACGTCTTTCCTAAGGAAGCCTAATGTTACGATCAGGCTAGAAGGCAAAATAGGGGTAATTTGACAATTTTTAATTCAAGAGTGTGGATGGCGGTCGGCCTGGCAGCGCTGGCGGGCTGTAAGCAGGCGACGACAGCGTCGAAAGGCCCGGGCAAGCCTCCGGCCGCACCGGTGGTGGTGGGCAAGGCGACTACGGTCTCGATTCCGATTGAGGTAGCCGTGGTGGGCACCACGGAAGCTTCGGAAACCGTGCAGGTGAAGCCGCAGGTGGCCGGGCAGATCCTCCAGGTGTCTTTTAGCGAAGGGCAGTTGGTGGACAAGGGCGCATTGCTGTTTCAAATTGACGATCGGCCTTACCAGCAGTCGCTGGCGCAGGCCGAGGCCAACGTGGCGCGGGACCGGGCTGCGCTGCAACAGAACGAAGCGAATGTGGTGCGCGATGCGGCGCAAGCCAAGTATTCCGAAGCCGAGGCTAAACGGTACGCGGAACTGGCCAGCAGCGGCATTGTGTCCCGCACGCAACTCGAGCAGTTCCGGACCACCGCCGAAAAGGAACAATCCGCCGTGTTGGCCACGCGGGCGGGCCTCGAAAGCGCCAAGGCAAATCTGGCTGCCGACCTGGCCCAAGTGGAGAAAGCCAAGCTCGACGTGGCTTACTGCAAAGTGAGATCGCCGATCGCCGGCCGCACCGGCACCTTGCTGGTGAACTCGGGCAATGTGGTGAGGGCGACCGAAACGAACCTAGTGGTGGTCAACCGGACCGCGCCCATCTTCGCCATTTTCAACGTGCCGGAGGCGCACCTGGGGACGATCCGCCGGCTGCAATCG
>JAYVRS010001080.1:0-3064 GCA_043776185.1 Bryobacteraceae bacterium
AAGGGCATGAGCAAGGGCATGACCCAGCCCCCACCGACCCCACGACGCGAATACTGGCAGCACCAGATCGCCGAACAAGAAAAAACCAGTCTATTCGCAGTTATTTTTCGCCAAAATGCGGTGGGGTCGGGGTTCACCGCATTTTGGCGGTTGTAAGCTGTTGATTTCCCCAGCACTTTTCCCGACACCCCGGATGCCGGGGGGGTGGCCCGATATCCTCGATATCCTCCTTCCAAATTCGCCCGCGACACGATCACCGCAATCGACTTCCCATCGGGCGAAAGTTGCGGGTCGGACAGGCGGACGATCCGGCTCATCGCATCAAGGTCAAAGCGTTTGGCGCCCAGCGGTAAGCTGAGCAGGAAAAGGACAAATTAAATCGGCGCACCGGCGGGCTCCTAAAGAAAGCGATTCCCGAACTATACGCTTAAAACCGCAGGCGCAGGCTGGCCTGCATGGTCCGCGGACCACCCACGGTGGCGGTGATCTGCCCCAAGGTGCCGATGCCGGAATTGGGCACCGTGATCGAGGACGGGTTGGCAAAGGTGGTTTGGTTCAAGACGTTGAACATTTCCCAGCGGAACTCGGGCACTAGGCGCTCGAAGAAGCGCCACTCCTTGGCGGCGGCGAGGTCGATCTGGCGCTGGGCGGGGCCGCGTAGGAGGTTACGGCCTACGTTGCCCCAGGCGTTGGGTTCATTCACGAAGGCCGTGGGGTCGAAGTAGCCGCTAATCAAACGGTCCTGCACGCGGCCAGGAGGGTAGATGTTTTGTCCGGTGCGGCCCGGAACTAAGCTGGCCCGTACGCGCGACGGTTGGGCCCACAGGGCGCTGGCGGTGGCCGTGCCGAGCACGCTGAACGGCGCGCCCGATTGCAAGGTGACGAAGCCCGAAAGCTGCCAGCCACCGAGGAACTGGCGCGAGAAGCGATTCGTCCGCCAGGGCGTAGGCAGGCTGGCGATGGCGACGGCGGTGAGGCGATGCGTGCGGTCGAAGTTGGCCGGGCCGCGGTTGCCGCGCAGATTGAAGCCGTCATGCTCGGCAACGTCGCGGTCGCTCGAGACGTTATCGATGGCCTTCGACCAGGTGTAGCCGATGTTCGTCTGCAGGAAGCCCACGCGTCCGCGCAAGCTGCTCTGCAGACCATGGTAGGAGGATTGTCCCCAGTTCGACAACAACCGGAAGCCGCCCTGGTGATTCAGGCCCAGAAACTCGGGCTTCACCAGGAAGCCCGGCGGGATAACGGTATTGTTTTTATCGCGGATGTCGGTGAAGCCGTTCACCGGCTTGATGCGGGGATCTTCGGGCTGGGCCAGATTGACGCGGGCGATGAGACCGACGCCGCGCGTGCCGACGTAACGCACATCGAGGACGGTGCCCTTGGAGATCTTCTGCTGAAGGTTGAAGGTCCATTGTTGGGTGTAGGGGGCTTGGATGAGCGGATCGATGAAGGTCTGGTTCTTGGGGTTGAACTGCTCCTTGGGGGGGAAGATGCTGCCGTCGGGCTTGCGCCAGGAGGGGGTGCCGTTGGCGTTCTGCGCGATCGAGACGGCGAAGGGAATCTGGAAGGGATTCTGGTTGAGGCGCGGGTAGGGGTCGGCCATGTCTTCGGGGCCATAGACATTGGCAAAGAAGAAGAAGGGCGCGGAGAGTTGCAGGTCCGCCTTCATGGCGCCGCCGGTGCGCTCGTAGAAGAGTCCGTAACCCCCGCGAAAGACCGTGCCGGGCAGACGCTTCGGCTGCCAAGCCAGGCCGATGCGCGGGGCGATGTTGTTGTAGTCCTCCCGCAGGGTGCTTTTGGTGACTGACTTGTTGACCTGGTTCAGATTCCACGGCGTACCAGGCGAGAGCACATAGCCGAGTTTGATGGGATCGAAGTTGGGCTGGAAGAAGACGCTATTGGCGGGCACTTGGAAGCCGGGCTTAGTGCCCATGGCGGCGGCCATCGACGGCGTGTAGTAGTTGCCGATGCGGCCTTGGGTATCGCTTGGCGTGCCATACCAATCCCAGCGGGCACCGAGGTTGAGCGTCAAGCCCGGCCTTAGCTTCCAGTCGTCCTGCGCAAAGAAGGAGACGTCTTTGAAGACGAACATGCGCCGAGTATTGCCCTGGTCCAAGTCCGAACCGCCGCCCGGGGCGCCGTGGCCGGTGAGGAAGAAGAGCCAGTTGTCATAGTCGAGGTCGCCGTTGGTGCGGGCCATGTATTCGCCGCCTACGGTGGGCCGACGGAACTCGCCGCCGAAGCTGAAGGTGTGGTGCGAACTGGCACGGGTGACGGTGTTGGAGACGGAGGCTTGGCGCTGCCAATCGAAGAAGTCCCAGGCATTGCCGATTCCGGAGGTGGATCGCTGGGTGTCGATGTCGACAGTGGGCATCAGGGAAGCCAAGCCCCCGAGCGCGGCCTCGAGCGGATTGAAGATACCGAGGCTTGAGTTCGTAATATCGCGATAGCGGGAGATGCGGGTGTTCTGCAGGTCGAAGAAGCCGCCACGGAGTTCGTTCACCCAGCGTGAAGAAAAGCTGTGGATGTCGGAGAGCGAGGCGATGTAGCCGGGTGTGCGGCCCTGCGTGGGCGAAGGCGAGGAGTTGGCCCAGGGGAAGGCCTCTTCCACATACTGCTTGCTCTTCACATAGGAGAGGCGCAGACGGTTCTTCAGGCTGAAGTTGTGCTCGAGGGAGACGACGCTCGACCAGGACTCGAAGAAGGTCGGGAACGAGTTGACGAGCTGCGACTCGCGGCCGAAGATGCCTCGCCCCGGCAGGATGGTGTCGCCCGGCCGGACACTGGGCAGCAGCAAGGAGCCGTTGCGCTTCTGATTGAGCATGTTGATCGCCACGGGGTGGATATCGCCCGGCGTCAGCGTGCGGAAGGCCACTTGCCCGGGCGTGGTGTTCGAGAAGAACTTACGTTCGAGGAAGGCCAACTGATCGGGTGGGAAGGTCCGGATGCGGGTAAGGATGTTCTGCGCGAAGGTGGGGTCGTCCTGCACGCCTTCGGCGATGTAGCGATTGGCGACGACGGCCATCGTGTCCCGCGTGCGGACGTCGCCCAAGCCGCCGGGGAT
>JAYVRS010001081.1:0-3064 GCA_043776185.1 Bryobacteraceae bacterium
AGTTACGGCTTCCGTCTGGCCACGGGACGGCGTCCGTCCGCGGACGAGGCCCGGCTGCTCTCCGGCAGCCTTGCTTATCACCTCGACTATTTCAGCAGCGATCCGGCCAAGTCAGTTGAGTATATGAAGCAAGGCTCCCGGGCAAGTGACCCGAGTTTAAAAGGGCTGGCCGCTTACGCTGCCGTCGGCAATCTGCTGCTGAACCTCGATGAAGCGGTCACCAAGGATTAACCCATGCACCCGATTCAGGCCGCTCAACAACTCGCCACCCGCCGTTCCTTCTTTGGGCGAACCGCTAACGGCTTAGGAGCCATGGCGCTGCAGTCCTTGCTTGGCGCCGATGGCTTACCCACTTTTGCGCCGAAAGCCAAGCGCGTGATCTATCTCTTCCAGCACGGCGGACCGTCCCAACTCGACCTATTTGACTACAAGCCGGGCCTGGCCAAGCTAAGCGGCACGGAACTGCCGGACTCGGTTCGCCAAGGCCAGCGGCTGACCGGCATGACGGCCTTTCAACCGGGGTTCCCCACCGCGCCCTCGGTCTTCAGATTTTCGCGCCATGGTAAGTCCGGTACTTACCTGAGCGAGTTACTGCCGCACACCGCCAAGGTGGTCAATGAGTTAGCTGTCATCCGCTCCGTCCATACCGAAGCGATTAATCACGATCCGGCAGTTACTTTCTGTCAAACCGGGTTTCAACTCGCCGGCCGCCCCAGCATTGGGGCTTGGCTCAGTTACGGTCTGGGTAGCGAAAACAAGGACTTGCCAGCCTTCGTCGTGATGGTTTCACAAGGCAAGGGCGGGTCACAGGCGTTGGCCGACCGAGCGTGGGGAAGCGGCTTTCTGCTCACCAAATATTCCGGCGTGAAGTTCCGCTCCGGTACGGACCCGGTGCTCTATCTGTCCAACCCCGCCGGTTATTCTCCGGCCGCCCGCCGCCGGTATCTCGACGACTTGGCGGCGCTCAACGAGCACAAACTTCGCGAGTATCAAGACCCGGAAATCGCCACGCGAATCGCCCAATACGAAATGGCTTTTCGGATGCAGACTTCGGTACCGGAGCTGACTGACTTTTCTACGGAGCCCGATAGCACGTTCGACTTATACGGCTCCGATGCTCGCACGCCCGGCACTTACGCGGCCAATTGTATCCTCGCCCGCCGCCTGGCCGAACGCGGCGTCCGGTTCATCCAACTCTTTCATCGCGGTTGGGACCAGCACGGCACTCTGCCACGCGATCTGCGTTTACAATGTGAACAAACAGATCAAGCGTCGGCCGGTCTCATCCAGGACTTAAAGAATCGTGGCTTACTCGATGAAACGTTGGTGGTTTGGTCCGGTGAATTTGGCCGTACGGTCTACTCGCAAGGCGCCTTGACCCCCACTAACTACGGCCGTGATCACCACCCGCGCTGCTTCTCGCTGTGGATGGCCGGCGGCGGCATTAAGGGCGGCATCACGCACGGAGAAACCGACGACTTCAGTTACAATATCGCGTCGGATCCGGTAGAAGTACACGACATCCATGCGACGATGTTACATTGCCTCGGCGTTGACCACACCAAATTAACTTACCGCTTCCAGGGCCGTCATTACCGCCTTACCGACGTCCACGGCCGCGTCATTCACCCGATTTTGAGCTAGGCTAGAGCTATGGCAACCCAAGCCCTCATGCCAGTGGAAGAGTACCTCCAGAAGCACTTCGAGGATCGTGAGCCCGAATACCGCGACGGGATCCTTGAGGAGCGGCCTTTGCCCAACTACATTCACTCACTGTTGCAAATCTTCTTTGGCCAATATTTGGTGAGTTGGACCGACTCCGATGCAATCACCGTCTGTTCAGAGTTGCGGCTCAGACTGCGCGACCGCCGCTTCGTGGTGCCCGACATCTGTATTTTCGCGGGAGCGCCGGCGGGCCCCCTTCCCGACGCTCTCCCAGTGGCGGTGGTAGAGGTGCTGTCGCCCGATGATTCGCCCAAGGAACTGCTTTTGAAGCTGGCGGAATATCATCATTGGGGCGTCGCGAACATCTGGGTGGTGAACCCTGACACTCGCAGTATCCATATATTCGACGGCACCGAACTTCAGGTGACTGACGCCTTCGCGCTGCCCGCTTTTAGCATCGTCATTCCGCAAGAAGAGGTCTTTCGCAAGGTGAACGCGCGCTTCCCGCGATTGAGCTAGGCTAAAGTTATGGCAACCCAAGCCCTCATGCCCGTGGAAGAGTACCTCCAGAAACACTTCGAGGATCGTGAGCCCGAATACCGCGACGGGATTCTTGAGGAGCGGGCAATGCCTAAATTCATTCATGGCCAGATCCAGATTCTGATCGGCATTTTCCTCGGAGTGCCAGTGCTGGCCGGGCGTTTAGCGGTGGTCAGCGAAACAAGAATGCGTCTTCGCGAAGGCCGCTATGTCCTACCGGACGTCGCCATCTTTGAAGGTCCCGAGAACGAGGAAATACCTTCCCGGCCTCCCTTGGCGGTGATCGACATTTTGTCGGAGGGCGAATCCATGCCCGAAGTGCTCGCCAAGTTGGCGGAGTATCACGCCTGGGGCGTGAACCATGTCTGGCTGATTGACCCGGCAAAACGCTGCTGCCAAGTCTACGATGGCGTGAACTTGAATTCCAGCGCGGCCTTATCTTTGACGGAACATGGCGTATCGATCCTCGGCACTGACCTATTCACGGCCGCCGATCGACTAGCGCCAAAGCGCTAGTCGATCTCCACCAGTTCAATCTCAAACGTGAGCGCTTGCCCGGCCAATTCATGATTGAAGTCAAGCGTTAAGGTCTCCAGGCCTAAGTCCGTAATGCGCGCCGCGTGGACATGGCCCATCTCATCCTGCATGCGCACCCGATCGCCTATGGCCACCTTAGCGTCTGGCGGCAATTCGCTGCGGGGCATCTGAATCACCTGATCCTCGTCCCGATCGCCGTAAGCCTCCGCCGGCTCGATGCGCTGCTTGCGCTTGGCGCCCGGAGTCATGCCCGCTACGGTCGCTTCGAAGCCGGGAATCACCATGCCTTCGCCCACCGTAAACTCCAGCGGATCGCGACCCG
>JAYVRS010001082.1:0-10399 GCA_043776185.1 Bryobacteraceae bacterium
GGCAGCTCTGCGGTCTGGAGACCTTTCGCGCCAGGTGGGAGCGGCGCTGATCGACGGCGACGGCGATTTGCTGGCGGTAGGATTCAATGAGGTACCCAAGGCGGGCGGCGGGCCGTATCCGCCCGGTAACGGGAGCCAGCGTGACATTGAGATCGGCGAGGACTCCAACGAGATGGCCCGTCGCGAAATCATGAGAAAAGTACTAGAGGTACTAGAGGTTTCGTTACCGGAAGATGCGGCGTTTCGGAAACTGAAAGCAACCGGCCTGGGAGATTTAACCGAGTACGGGCGTACCGTGCACGCGGAGATGCAAGCGCTGTTCGCCTGCGCACGGACTGGCCGAAGCACGCGTAACGCTACCCTGTACACGACGACGTTCCCCTGTCACAACTGTTGCCGGCATATCATCGCGGCCGGAATCAAAAAGGTAATCTATATCGAGCCGTACCCGAAAAGTAAGGCCGAAAAGCTCCATTCCGACGCCGTTTCCGTGGATGAGGAACTGGATGAGCGGATTCCCTTCCTGCCTTTTGTGGGAGTCGGTCCGCGCCGTTTCTTCGATTTGTTCTCGATGACGTTAAGCGCGGGCTATGAGATGGAGCGCAAAGAGTCCGGCAGGCTGAAAGCCTGGAATCCGAAGACCGCGGCTGCGCGTTTGCAACTGCAACCGAAGTCGTATTTGGATCACGAAGGCCTTGCCTTCGAGTTGGTCCAAAAGATAAGATCAAAGTCGAATGTCTGATCTGCCCAAGAGTTTAAAGCCTGCCGTAGAACTGTACCCCGCTCGAATGGTGGAAGAGAACTCCCGCCGTGTGGCGCAGATGCCGGCTTGGATGAAGGGGAGCCCGGTGAACCGCCGGGAAGAGACGGTTGCCCCTCAGAGGCCCGCATCGAAGGGCACGACGCCGGAGAAGCCCTAAACTTTGATCAGCTCTTGTACTGGGGCGGGTCCTGCCCGTAGGTGCGTTCGCTGGAGATGGTGCCGTCCTGGTTGTGGATTTTGACCTGGGCGAGGCCGCCGCTATTCTTGGCCAGTTCCACGGCACGATCGATGGCACTGAGCTTGTTGGGCGCGGTGGCGCTGGCGCGGGTGGCACCCTCTTTCTTGATGTTCCAGTCGTCACCCTTAGTGACATGGTAGACGGTTCGCTTACTCATATTTACTTACTCCTTAATTAATTCGCAGTAGCGGCGGCTACCAGCGGTTTAGCGCACCAGAATGGGTCACCGGTGGACCCATCGTGGTGCGGACATGGTTTGCCTCGTAAGTACGAGACTTTGTTACTTTCCGCCACTAAGTGACGGTCGCCGTCGTACTCCAGCAGCAGCGGTAGTTCAACGCTACCCTGCCGGGAGAACAACAGGTTCATGAAGAGCCCAACCGCGGTTGAAGCGAGGATCGCGTTAGGCCAGATGACTTGGGGCTTGCCACCGGCGGCACCATACCGTTTTGCCTCTTCCTCCAGCCGGCGCTGGGTGAGTAGACCCATGCACCAGAGGCAGGGCCCATCGGGGAGCGATAAGGCAACTTGGCCGCCGATGGAGAAGGATTCGCCGACCGGGTGCACGTCCATGCCGATGTCGAGATAAGCAATCAAGTAGCGGCGGGTGAAGCGCTCCAGTTGATCGCGTTCCGTGAACGAGTCGACGCAGCCGAAGATGACGTCGCAGGTTTGCAAAACTTCGGTCCGCTGCTGCCAGCGTTCCTTGATCTCGATGACTTCGATGGTGGGGGCGATGCCGCGCATCAGGCGGCCAGCGATCTCGACTTTTGCGGTTTTGCGGTCGACATCGGCTTGGGTGCCGCCGACGAGGCGGTCGAGGTTGGATTGGTCGATGAACTGGTAGTCGCAAGCCGTCACCGAGCCGAGGCCGATGTGGGCGAATTGCTGGGCGAGGTGCGAGCCGCCGCCACCCAGACCGATGATGGCCACGCGAATTTCGCCAAGTGGACGGTCCGAGTTCTCGCCCAAGAAGCTCTGGCGTGAATAGCGTTCCGTCATGATGCCTCCTGGATTACCTGCAGCGGTGATCCCACGAATGAAATGCGCGGCAGGTCGATTGGCGCGGTGCCGGGTTTGGCCCAATAGCGGCCGGTAGCGGATTCCAGGCTGAGGACGAGGACACCGTGCGGCCGCTCTGGACGGACGTGGAAGAAGTCGGGCACGAAGCGGGCGGATTCGCGAACATCGACCCGGCTCAAGCGTGGCCGTCCGCGATGCTCGTGGCAATGGACGTGAAACATGCTGGATGGGTGATGGTAAGCGAATTGGAGCGCCTTACGAATGGCGGCTGGTCCCATTTGCGCGCCGACCGTCGGGTCGTCGAGATAGTCTTCATCGGCAACCGCAATGAAGTCTTCAGCCAAGATCAGCAGGGTGTTGGGCTCCGGTTGGGAGACGCCGCATTTCAGGAAGGCGACGCGTTCGGCGGCGAACTCGTGAGGGCGGCGAAGGTCAGCGAGTAGCCGGTGGCGCAAGGGCTGCGTAATCCTAAATTCGATGTTCACCGGAGGCCTCGCAGATGTTCGGCAAGGATGTCCATTGGGCGCCGGTCGGCGGTGACGAAGTTCCAGGACCAGCTGTGCCATGTCTTGCCGAGGATATGAAATTGGTTCCAGTTTTGGCCTTTGCCGGTCACCTGCGCCGTCAAGAAAAGCCGTGTCGGATAGCCGCTGTGGGCGGTGAGGGCAAGCAGCGCGTCCATCGAACCGCCGTTCGGGACTTTCAGGGCGGGCAGGTGAATGAACACCTGCCCGCCCTCGGTCATCTCCACCGGCTGTCCCGCGCAGGCCAAGCCAAGTTCCGCGAGATCCTCGGCGGTGATCACTAAGACGAACCTCCCGTCCGCACATGGCTCACAAAGATCTCGTGACCTTTAATGCAGATGTGCGCGCTGTCGTCGAGCGGGACAAATTCGCCGCAATGGACTTGGTCGAGTTCCTTGGCGGCGTCGACCCCGAGCACCTCCTTCAATTTGGATACCCGGTATTCACCGGGCCTGATGTGTTTGTGGTGTCCGTCGATGGTGACGGGCACTTGGTGTTTTTCGTGGTGGTGATCGTGTGCCTGGGGCTCACGATGGGTTTCCTGTCCGTGCTTCGATTCCACTGTTATCTTCTAAGCTCCTTTGGCCTGAACCGCAGCATTGACGCAGCGGACAGGAATGAATTATCCTTTTTAAGGATAACCACGAAATGCAACGCGAGTCAACACTTGTAGTACAAAAATATCCTCTAAAGGGACAGAAATGAGCGGCCTGTACGTCGCGATTGGAGCCAAAATCCGTGAACTTCGAAGCGAATATGGAGGTCATGGGCTGAGCCAGGACAGCCTGGCTCAGAGTATTGGAACGACGCCGAATACGGTGTCGCGTTGGGAGACTGCGGCCTATAAACCTTCGGTTAGCGACCTAGAACGCTTAGCGCAATTTTTTGGTGTCCCCATCACCGTATTTTTTCCTGGGATGGATTCAGGAGTTCGATTGCAGGCGTTGCTCAGCGCGACTGGCGACCTTGATGACGACGACCTGGACGAAATAACCCGTTATGCACAATTTCGCAAAGCGAGAAAAGCTCTAAAGGACAACAAGAAAGGCTGAAACTTACACTATGAGCAGATCGGCATACTACGACCGCATGAGACAGTTAGCTCTGGAAAAGCGTGCGGCGTACGGTGTCGCCACTGCGAAGTTTGGACTGCGGGAAGTGCGAGAAATCTACAAGCGAGAGTGCATCGCGATCGACTTGCGTCCGCTTTCTAGTCGCATTCGAGCTGTCTACATGTGCGACGATGACGACCCTTCCGTTCTGGTCAACAAGCTCCTCCCGACCGAGCCTCGGCTTTTCTCGATGGTTCACGAACTCAAGCACCATTTCGTTGATCGGGAGACAATGGCCGGAGGCGCCTTGCGTTGCGGAAATTACAACGCTAATCAAATGATCGAGATTGGCGCGGAAGTCTTTGCGGCGGAGTTCATTTATCCCGAATCGGAATTTATCGAACTTGCCGACGTGCTTCAATTGGGGCAAGGCACTTGTTCGCCCGAGCAAGTGGTTGAGCTGAAACGAGCTTGCCCCGCGAAGGTCAGCTATGCTTTCTTGAGAAAACGTTTGGAGAGGTTTGGATTCGCGAGCAAGGATTGCTACAAGGGCGTGCAATTCAGAAAGCTTGAAGAGGAGATGTACCCGCCGGCTTACAAGCAGGGCCTGTTTAGGCAGGAGTTGGCCCGAAAGTTGGTCAGTGCTGGATAGCGAATCGCGGGCGCTATCCGAGCCTTCGCCTCCTTCACCTATTTATCGCAACTCTTTCACTAGGATCGATCCGCCGACTATGCATGCGTGTCGGTTGCTCCTTTGGTCGGAAGCCCGAAACGCCCGACGTCGCTTCGTCGCTTTCGAAGGAACCGTTCCCGCGGTCTTCGGGAGGAACAAGTTCACCGCGAAACGCTTTCGATAAGATGCCTTCTGTAAGTCTGTCGACCTTCACCTTAGCCTCGACGTAATGATTTTCCAGGCGATCCGCGAGTGCGAACAGTGCATCAATTCTTCGCCCGATTTCCCTTTGCTCGTCCATTGGAGGCAAGGCAGCAGGTAATCGCTCCATGTACCCTTTTCCGAGGGTTGGCACACCTGTGTTAGAGTTCATCTCCTGAAGCAGCCAGGTCACGCACGCATCTTGCCGAAGGAACCATAATAGATAATTCGGTAGGACTGTATCGGTGGGCCGGATGATGAAGACGGTATGGCTGAAGACATATTTCGAGATCTCTGGCGGCCGTCGTTCTAACCCGAGTCGCCCTTTTCTTGCGGCGATAATATCGCCTTTTCGGAAGCCATGAGCGGCGCATCTCTCCGAGTGAAACGATTCGTGTACCAGTTTGGCTCGCGAAATGTCCCATTCATTCAACCCTCGCATCTGTTCGGTTGCGAGGATAGGGATAGTGCCGTTTTCATAACACGGATATCGATGGGAAGGATTGGGATCAATCGTAAGCGCCACGCTCTTTAAGTTTGTGAGGCACCATTCTCGAGGGATTTCGCCGACCTGCTGGAGAATGCCTTGTCGTTAGCGCCAATCAGCGGTAATGCGACCGCGGAAGGCGGCGGCGAGGACGGATTGGCGGAAGCGTTTTAAGATTTGGGGAATGCGGTCCAGGCGGTCGCTGCTGGCGTCTACCTTGGCCAATAGCGTATCGAGCTTGTCCGCGATTCGTTTTTGTTCGTTCAAGGGCGGGATTGGTATTGGCGCCGCTCGGATCTCACGCAAGATCAAGCGGCGAATCGCTGAGCCCGTCATAGCGCCGGTCATTCGACTAAATGTCTCAGGACTATTGAGGTAGTGTTTCAGGAAGCGGGGTTCCAGAAGGTCGCGAGCCGGCTTCAATAAGGCAACGCTCGACAGGGTCGAGAACTGCTCGGCTAAGTGGTTGACCACAGCTATGCCGGTGGTCACACCATCCTTGATGTAAAGGACATCTCCTTGTTCCACGGGGCACCGCGAATAAATCTCGCGGTGCGTCGTTGCATCCACGTAGCTAATATCGGATAGATCCAGGCCCCAGGGACGAATGTTCTTGGCTGTGACGTACTTAAAGGCACCGGTCGGGTGGTTAGGCGGCGAGTGGTGTGTGCCATCGGTGATCAGCGAACAAACTTCGTCGAGGCGGACCTGAGGCCAACGGACACTCAAACCTCCACCTCCTCGCCCAAACTCGACCAGAATCCCGCGCAACTCGTCGAGGGCCGCCTCCAACTCGGTGATGGCCTCCTGGGCGAGCACTGCCGGCTCGGGCAACTCGTCGCCGCTACCATCGCTATCATCCTTGAGCCATGCGATATCGAGGCTATCGCCGCGGGCCGCGATTTCCTCGCGGGTGAATTTGCGGAAGCGGCCTGGTTCGCCCAAGTCCTTGCGCTTCGCCCCGCCGAGGGGATCACGGCCAAAGGCCTTCTCAAACTCCGCGAAGTGCTCGCGGGTGAGGACGGTGCGCTTGCCGTATTGGGGCATGTTGGCGCGAAGGTCATAGACCCAAACCGCCTTGGTGTTGCCTTTCTCCGTCGCACCACGCGTGAAGAACAGGACATTGGTCTTGACGCCCTGGGCGTAGAAGATGCCGGTGGGCAAGCGGAGGATGGTATGCAGGTTGCACTTATCCATAAGGTCGCGCCGGATGTCGGCGCCGGTGTTGCCTTCGAAGAGGACGTTATCGGGCAAGACGACGGCGGCGCGGCCACCAGGCTTGAGCGTGCGGTAGATGTGCTGGAGGAAGCAGAGTTGTTTGTTGCTGGTGGGGAAAGTGAAGTCGGTGCGGGTGGGGAGTCCGCCGCCTTTTTTGGTACCGAAGGGCGGATTGGTGAGCACCAGGGTGGCGCCGTGTTTGCCGAGCTTTGCGCCTTCGTCGCCCAAGGTATCGCCGTACTGGATACCGGCGCCGCCCTCCACAGAGTCAATCCCGTGGAGCATGAGGTTCATGAGGGCGAGGCGGTGGGTGTCCTGGACATGCTCCATGCCATAGAAGGTTTGGCGACCGTATTTCTTCTGCTGGGCTTCGGTCCAGGAGTCCGGGTCGGAGTGCTGGCGGAGGTAGGCGTTGGCGGCGATGAGGAAGCCGCCGGTGCCGGCGGCAGGGTCCTGGATGATGTCGGCGAGGGTGGGCTGCATGACGGCGACCATGCTGTCGATGAGGGGGCGGGGGGTGAAGTACTGCCCGGCACCGGACTTCTTTTCGCTGGCGTTCTTTTCGAGCAGGCCTTCGTAGAGGTCGCCTAAGCCCTCTTTGCGCGCTTCGTACCAGTTGATCTTGTCGATCTCGGTGACGAGGGTGCTTAAGGTGGTGGGTTTCTTGATGAAGGAGCTGGCGTTGGCGTAGATCTGTTGGACGAGCTGCGAGCCGGAAGTGCCCAGAGTGACCAGCATGTGTTTGTAGTGTACGAGGCGGTCGAGGTTGGGCTTCGACTCGAGGTCGTCCCAGCGGTAGCCCTTCGGAAGCTGGCTTTCGGTGTCGGTCTCTTTGGCCATCTTGAGGAACAGCAGGTAGGTGAGCTCGGTGACGTATTGGTGGTAGGTGATGCCATCGTCTTTGAGGACGTTGCAGAGGTTCCAGAGTTTGCCGACGATGTCTTGGGTGATGCTCATGAATTATGCAGCAGCGCGAAGCACGGCTTCGTTGAAGGATTCGAGGACGGATTGGAGGCGGCCGTCGAAGAGACGGTCGAGCCGGGCGAAGCCGCCGCCTTCGCGGCGAAAGATGAGGTCAGGGTCGTCGAGGGCTTCGCGGTCGACGAGCAGGTTGGCTTTGGTTTGGGCGGCGATGCGCTTGAGCCACTCGCGTTGGGGGCCGGTGAAGGGGTGTTGGGAGAGGGTGAGTTGGAGGGCATGGTCCACCCGTTCATTGTAGGGGACGAGGGGCTCGCCGGAAGCGGCTTGGCGGATATAGCCGACGATGCGGGCGGCGATGTCCTGGTTGGTGGTTTCGCGCCAGGCGGTGTCGAGGTTGGTTTCGGTGAAGCCGGCTTCGCGGAGCGCCAAGAGGAGTTCGCGGAGTTGTTTGCGGGTGAGGTCGCGGGGGCGCGTGAGGACGGCGTTGAGGGCGGGGATGATGTCGCGCTGATCGCGGATAAAGGCGCGGAAGGCTTCGAGATAATCTTCGGGGCGTTGGGCGGCACCGTAGCCGCGCTCAATGGAGCGGAGTTCGTCGGGGTGTTCGGAGAAGTAAACAGGACGGGGGAGGCCGGCGGGGGGCCGGTCCAGAATGTCGCCGAGGCGCGGGTGTTGGCCGAAGAACGCGGGCAGGGCTTCCGGCGGCAGGGCGCGAACGTGTTCGATGAGGGCGTCGGGGGCCAGGCCGGTGAGGGCTTCGAGGTCTTGGGTGGCGGTTTCGTCGAGGTGGCGTTTTTTGCGCTGGAGCTTGGCGACGAACTGATCGAGGACTTGGCGGCGGGCTTCGGGGTCAGTGAGGCGGGTGAGCTCCTGGGTGAGTTGGGTGAAGGAGATTTGGGGATTGACGACGACGGGCCGCATCGCCGTTAGACCCTCAATGGCTTCGAAGAGGCGGACGGCATCGAAGACGCGGAAGGTTTCTTTGCCGAGTTCGTCGCAGAGTCGCGTGCCGCGGCCGAGCATTTGATCGAAGAGGATGCGGCTGTTGACGCGGCGGAGGAAGACGAGATTGCCGATTTCGGGGACGTCGATACCGGTGGTGAGGAGGTCAACGGTGACGGCGACGCTGGGCAGGTGTTCGTTTTTAAAGCGGCGGATGAGCTGGAGGGGGCTGGCGGCGGCGCCGGTGATCTTGACGACGGCATCGTCTTCGACGGAGCCGTATTGGTGGGCGAAGGCGGCTTTGAGGAGTTTGACGACGAGGTCGGCGTGGGCGTCATCGACGCAGAAGACGAGGGTTTTGAGGCGGCTGGAGGGGTCGATTTCGCGGGCGAGGGCGGCGCAGACGACCTGGTTGAAGGCTTCAGTGATCACCTTGCGGTTGAAGCCTTCGACTTCGATGTTGATTTCGTCGGGGGCGGTGAGGGAGACGATGGGGGATTGGGCGTTCGAAGGGTCATAGACTTTTACCTCTTCGCCGGTGCGCCAGCGGATGCCTTCTTCGGAGAGCGCGGTTTTGATCTGGAAGGGCGGTTCGTAGTCGACCAGGTAGCCATCAATGACGGCTTCGCGATAGGAGTACGATGCCGCGAGCGGGGGGCCGAAGATTTCGGTGGTGTGGAGGGCGGGGGTGGCGGTGAGGCCGATTTTGACGGCATCGAAGTAATCAAGCACGCGGCGGTATTTGGAGATGTAGTCGTCGTAGTCGCGGAAGGTGAGTTCGGCGGCGGAGAGTTCGCGATCGAGAAGGTAGCCGCGGTGGCACTCGTCGACGACGATGCAATCGTACTGGTCGACGGGAGGGGGCGTTTGGCCGTCGGGGGTGTAGAGGATGCGGCGGACCATGCCTTGGATGGTGGCGATGTGGGCGGCGGTGTCGGAATCGGGGGTGGCGTCGCCGAGCTCTTTGATACCGAAGATTTCGGCGAACGTTTGCAGGTTTTCGAGGCGCGTGTCTTTGAAGGCGTTGGCGGCTTGTTCGCCCAAGGCGGAGCGATCGACGAGAAAGAGGATGCGGCGAAAGCGTTGGGCTTTGAGCAGGCGGTAGATGAGGGCGATGGCGGTTTTGGTTTTGCCGGTGCCGGTGGCCATCGACAGCAGCATGCGGCGGCTGCCTTGGGCGATATGGGACTCGATTTCGAGGATGGCGCGCTTTTGGTAGTGGCGGAGAGGGAAGCCGTATTGGAAGGTATCGGTGGCGAGGCGCTCGTGCGCGGCGGCTTCGTCGCGTTTGAACAGAGCGGTGAGGCCTTCCGGGGTGTACCAACTTTCGAGCGCGCGGCCGAGGTTCTCGGGGCGGCGGAGGTCGCGAAACCAGATGCCGCTGCGGGTCTCGAGCTGGCGAAGGTAGGGGCGGCCATTGGTGGCGAAAGCGAAGGGGACGCGGAATTCGCCCCAGGGGAAGGCGGGGTGTTCGAAGTGGCTGGCGAGGATATCGCGGCTGTAGCGTTGGGCTTGCTGGAGCGAGCCGGAGACGTCGATGTTTTTGCGTTTGGCTTCGACGACGGCGAGGGGCGTCATGCCCACGAAAAGGACGTAGTCGGCGGGTCCGCTGCCGGCGGGCCATTCGGCGATGGCGAGGTTGCGGCCGCGTTGGGGGCGGGTGCCGTTCGAATAGCGAAGCTGTTGGCTATCCGCTTCCCAGCCGGCATCGCGCAGCTGTTGGTCAATGATTTCGCGGGTGGCGGTTTCGTCGAGTTGCAGGTGCGAGGCGGCTTTGGTGGCGGCGTTGGCCACTTTGAGGAGGGCGGCTTTGGGTTGGGCGGCGGCGGTAGCCTGGAGGGTGTTGAGGCGCTGTTCGGTTTCGGCGGCGAATTGCTCCCAGAATTCGCTGGATTCCTGGGCCTGGCGGAGTTGGGTTTCGAATTCGGTGAGTTGTTGGTGGCTTTGATGGTGGTGAGTTTGTTGGGCGTCCAGTTCCCGGCGGAGCCGCGCGAGTTCGGCTTGGAGTTCAGCGCTTTGATCGGTTGGCGGCGAGGGGGGAAGGAAGGGGCCGGATTTGAATTGGGCGTTCGCAAAAGTGCGATGAAACCAGAGGCCAATTTGCCAGGTGATTTTGAGAGCGTTGAGGGCGGCGCGTTGTTCGCTGTAGAGGGCGTGGTTGGCGCGGTTGCCGGCGTCGCGGACTTCGTGGAAGAGTTGAGCGATTTCGCGGGGGAGGACGCCGTAATCCTGCAGGCGACGGAGGAGTTCCAGTTGTGGCTCGGCGTGGGAGGTGAAAATGCCGGCACGGGCGGCGACTTGGCGGGCGAGTAACTCGGTGAGCTGGCGGAGTTTGAGGAGGGTGGTGTTGGGGTCAG
>JAYVRS010001083.1:0-3062 GCA_043776185.1 Bryobacteraceae bacterium
GGAACCCTGCACGGCCGGCGTCGCGTCCGTAATCGCGGCCGTACTGACGATGCCGGTGCGGTATTGGAAACGGCGTTTCAGGAATTGAAAAAGAGTCTCCACTCGCGGATTGTCCAGAATGGCGGGCAGGGTAGTGACGTTCTGTACGCCGGTGAATCGCCACCGGCAGTCATTGCCATCGGCCACCACGTTGATCGCATTCAGAAAGCTCTTGTTGCCGGTGGCCCAAGCGGTGCCCGTGTTGGCCGAGTCCGGCACAATCGAGTCAGTGCCATAGGTCATCGACATGCCGGAAACGGGCATTTTATCCATTTCGAGTAAGTCGTCGAAGAATCCATCGCGGAAGGAATTCTTCCCTTTGTCGTCGACGATCGAACGGGAAACGAGGCGGGCCGCATCGCGATAGGCCGTGCCCATGCCATCGCCGATGAAAAGAATAATGTTGCGCCGCTGAAGTGTGGCGGCGTTAAATTCGCGAACGGTGATCATCCGCTTGTCGGTCACCGTGGTGCCTCCTGCCGAGAGGGAGACGTTGAGCTCAATGTCACCAGGGACGTTGAAAGATTGCAGGTCGGCGCGCAACACCATGTCCGGTGTGGTATCGCAATCGAGCGACGCTGTGGCCGGCTGGCCGAAGTTCGCCGTCAGGTCCACTCCGCCGGCCGTAACCTTAAGGCTGGTTACGGCGCTGGCATTGCGAACCTCAAGCACCAGGTCGACCAACTGCCCCTGCAAGAGGCGGGTTCGTTCGGGGAGTAAGACGCGCACGCTGGGCGCGGTACCTTGGGCAAATATGGGAAGGCTTACAAGTAATACGTAAGCCGGGAGCAGAAATAGGGATCGGATGGTCACTGACTCAAGCTACAGACTCAATGTTTCGGTTTGACGACTCTTTTAGTAACTCTCGATGAATTGTGATCCGTTCAGCTAAAGCATACGCGACGCATCTCGCTTGTCGATGCCCAACACCTTGAGGCGCGACGCCAGTGTGCCGGGGTTGCTGCCGAGTAAGTCGACCGCGCCGTCCGGGCCGGAGACGCGAAGATGGGCTTGCCTGAGTGAGTGCCATGAGTATGTTAGCGCGCTCGCGATCCCGCCATTCATGCTCAGGAATCACCACCTCCGGCAAGGTGGAGGGGGCCGGCCTCTCTCCGACCGGTGCGGTGGGTGGCGCCGGCGGGAGGGCGGGTGGCGAATCAGGCTGAGGTGGGTTTCTGGCTTGGGTTCGCCCCTGGCCCGCTCGGTTTCCCGGTAGCGCTCTGACTGGCTCTGTATCCCTTAGTTTTGGTGGCGCTCGTTGACGGCCTCGCGGCTGCCAGGCCCCTGCTTGATCTGTTGGGTTTTGCGGCGGTGGCTGGGGTCGGCCTCCCTTGGTAGTGCCGGACGCGGTTTTTGGTGCCCCGGACGCGGTTTTTGGGGCGCGGTTTTTGCTATACCGTTAGGCATCGCATCATTACGCATGAAATCCGACCCGGATCCCGACTTGCAAGGTGCGGGAGCCGGCGTTCTCTTGCCCTTGGTTGGAGGTGATATGGTCGTGGTGCCGGACGCGGTCTTTGCCAGCCCGTGGGCAACTGCAAGGCCAGGCCAGAGGGCAGCCGTTCCAGGTCTGCCGCGCCAAGGAAAGACGGCGACGGCCCAGGCGGCACCCAATCGGAAAAAGTACATTGAGGCGACTCCCAAGCGTCTAGCGTAAACCAGGCTTCCAGGCGTACGCGGACAGGATGACGTCGAAGAGATGGGTATTGGGGAAGAAGCCCTTCACGCGATCAGCTCCCGGTCCCATGGCCGCAGCCAGCACTTCCTCACCGGTGTGCGAGTGACCCACGCGCATCGCGGGCAGGACGATGGTCTCGTTGGCGGCGTGCTTGGCTTGTTGCCATTCGGCAAAGCCCTTCAGGAGCGGTTCGCCGCGCTTGCCGCCTACGGTGCGCAGTTCGAAGGAATGGTCGGCGGTGAAGACCAGCAGCGTATCGCGCAGATCGACCTTGGCGGCGATCTCGCGGATGAGTTTATCGAACTTCACCACATTGTTCAGTCCTTGGTCCGGGTTGTCGGTGTGCGCGTCCCACTCGATCATCAGGAAGTAGCCTTTGGGATTTTTGCGCAAACGGTCGAGGGCGGTCATCGCCATGGCGGGGACGTCCTGGGCATTGTCGAGCAGAGCCAAAGGCCGGGCGTTGCCGGCCGGAATGTCCGCGAGCGAGGCGTAGATGGGGCGCTTATGCTCGGAGGCGACGGTATCCAGATTTTTGCCCTGCTTCTCGACGTCCGTATAGACCTGCTTGCGGCCACCGCCAAGGACGACGTCGACGCCGTCGCCAAACTTGGCATCGAAGATCTGCAGGTAAAGGGTGCCTTGTTTCCCCCGGTCGTTGGCATGGCCGTAGCAGGCGGCGGGTGTGGCGTCGGCGATGGAGACGTTGGAGACGACGCCGGTGGAGAGGCCGCGTTCTTCCGCGTACTCGAGGACCGTCTTGAGCACTGGCCCGTCGCTTTTGCCGCGCACCGTCTCCGGTCCCATCGAGATGACGCCGTTGTGGGTCTTGCGGCCGGTGACGATGGCGGTCATCCCAGCGGCGGAGTCCGTCACCCAGGAGGACGCGGTGGAAGTGTCGGAAAGGCCAATGTAAGGCCAGCTTTGCACGAATAACTTTTGCGGCTCCCCATACCCTACCAGGGAAGCGGCATTGAGTGTGGGAATTCCACCGGCGTCAGCCAGAAAGACGATGACGTTTTTGGCGCGGCGATTGGGCTTCGGAATTTGCTGGCCGAAAAGCAGCGAAGACGCCAAACCGAGGGCCGTCAGATAGCGGAAAAGAAACATGAGGGAAGTGTAACTCGCGCCACCGGCCCCGCTGATGACAGATTGGCTACATTAGGCGAGAAATGGCTGCACGTCACGCGAAACGAGAATGGCGGACATGAAGAGGTCGCGGTGGTTGGCTTGGTAGCGCGGATCTTCTTTCAGGATGGCCATGAATTTCTTGTGGCCCTCCTTGATGCGGCCCACAGGCAACCGGCGCTGGCCTGGCCTACGTGTAAGCAGGGAGGGCAAGAAG
>JAYVRS010001084.1:0-3060 GCA_043776185.1 Bryobacteraceae bacterium
ACGTAGCTGCACGCCGTGATGAAGCCGGCCAGTTCGTCGCAGGCGAACAGCGTGCGCTCGAGTTTCGAGACGCGGTCGACGCCGGTGAAAGTGGCGTGCGACAGTATGGCGCGGCGGATCTCGTCGCTGACGCCGCGCTCTTCGAGGATCGCTTGGCCCTTCACCGGATGATCCGGCAGGTTGGGATGGATCTCCCAGTCGAAGTCATGCAGTAGCGCGGTGACGCGCCATTTCTCTTCGTCCTCGCCGAATTCGCGGGCGTAGGCGGCCACGCAAGTCTCCACGGCCAAGGCGTGCTTGCGCAGGCTCTCGCTCTTCACAAACTCGCACATCAACTCCCAGGCTTCTTCTCGGGTCATCTTTGTACTATAATCAGAGATGTCCGCTCAGTGTGGGCCTGTGGCGCAGTTGGGAGCGCGCTTCCATGGCATGGAAGAGGTCAACGGTTCGAACCCGTTCAGGTCCACCAAATCCCTCCTTACTTTCCTATAGTGACCTTCGCCGAAGAACTCGCGCAACTCCTGCCTGCTGATCTGCCCCACCGCGAGCGGTGTATTGAAGTGTCCGCCCGCCACCTCGACTTGATCGTCGAAGCCAATAAAATGATGAACTTAACGCGCATTCTGGGCGAGCGCGAAGCGGCCATTAAGCACGTGCTCGACTCGGTGATGCCGTGGCGCCTATTCAAAAATGCGAAGCGCGTGGCCGACGCCGGCACCGGGGCCGGATTCCCTGGTATTCCCCTTTCTGTCGTGCTGCCGGAGACGCGTTTTTTTCTTTTGGAGTCGGTCCAAAAAAAAGCCCGTTTCGCCGAATCAGCGGTCGCGGCGCTCGAATTGCCGAACGTCGTCGTGATCCCCATGCGTGCCGAAGAGTGGCTCGCCAAGCAGAAAGTCGATATCGTCACCGCGCGCGCGGTGGCTCCGCTGGACAAGGCCATTCCGCTGTTGGCCTCCGTCTTGCGTACCGGAGCTCGCGCGCTGCTCTACAAGGGTCCCGATGCCCTGAACGAGATCGAGCAAGCTGCGGCTGACGCGCGCAATCGCCGCCTGAAGATGCAGATTGTGGAACGCTACGAACTGCCCGATGGCTTGGGCTCGCGGACGATCGTGGAACTCTCCGCTTAGCCTACTTGGCAGTCTGGCCGGCGTCGTAGCACTGCATTTGCAGGCCCAGGGCCCAGCGGCGTTGGAAGCCCTTCCAGTAGCCGCCGTCGCCGGTGCTGAATTTGGCACCGGCCTGTTCACCGGGCTTGACGGTCCAGGTGGCGTCGGCGGAGCGCTTGGAGCCAGGGTGAAGGTAGGCGCGGCGGCTCTCATCGCCTTTCAAATACAGGTCGAGGAAGGCACTGGCGAAGTGCTGGTTGATGGCCAGGATACGGTCCTTACGCCAGACGGGCTCTTCAAAAGACTCACGAGCCGCAAAGTCCAGCGCGACGCCTTCGGGAGCCGGATTGCCGCCGACATTGTGGCGGGCGTTCTCGTAGACCAACATACAGCGCTCGGAGTTCTTGGAGGCGTCGAAGACGCGCTTGACGCCCTTCTCATAGCCCGAAATATCGTCCTGGTCTCCGACGATGAAGAGCGAGGGCAGCGAGTTGCCTTCCAGGCCCTGGTCGTCCCAGCTGTTCATGGGGGGCGCGGCACCCCAGGGGGCGATGGCGATGATGGCCTTCAGGTTGGCCGGGCGGCGGGCGACGTACTTGCCGTTACCGGCGGTCCAGCTTTCCAGGTAGCCGCCCGGCACCATGGTGGCGACGGCGGATTTCGGATTGTAGCCCGCGCCGGCGCTGGCGAGGGCACCATAACCGCCCATGGAGTAACCGATGATGGCCGCCTTGGTGCCGTCAATGGGGAGGTCGCCGGTTTGCTTGCTGAGCGTTTCGAGGACAAAAAGCTGATCGGCGGAGCGATTCAAGAGCGTGCTGGGGAAAGCGCGGATTTCGCCGAAGACGGAATCGGTGTGGTCAATCGCGGCGACAACGTAGCCCTTGGAAGCCAGGTTTTCGGTGAGGTAAGAGAGAAAGGTGCGGGAGCCGGGGTAGCCGTGGGAGACGATGACGAGGGGGAATTTTTTCCCTTTCTGAGGGGCGGCATCGCGCTTGGCCTTGCCCTGAATCTGGAAAGTGGAGGGCACGCCGGGCCGGATTGCGGCGCGCCCGACCATGGGGCTTTCGTAGACCGTATGCGCTTGTTCGCCGGTGGCCAAGGTGGCGGGATACCAGATCTCTACTTTGAGATGGCGGTCGGCGGTGGGGGCCGACTTACTGTCGGCATTGTATTTCAGGATATCCACTTGTCCCGGGTTGACTAACTCCAGGGTCTTGACGCCCACGCTGTGGGGGCCGAAGGCGGCTAACTCGGGCGCGTCGACGGCGGGCACGCTGAAGTAAGTCTGGGCCAGGGCGTTTAAAGTTAGTAAGGAAAGGGCGAGGAGATACATTTTAATTGTCCTTTGCGATTTGGTGGCTGCCCGGACGGCTCGTATCCCACAGCTGACGCTGTGGGATAGTAAGGCGATATTGAGAAATCGCACCGCTTCGGCGTTAGAGCGTTTCGGGTTTGTAGCCGCCGCGGGAGCGGTCGTAGAGCCAGATGGCACCGAAGACCACTAACAGGATCGCCGGTAAAATGGCCACGGCCTGAAAGGAGGTGGAGGCGGCGGAACTAAGTACGGATTCGAGTTGGGGTCCGGCGAGCTTGTTGAAGGCGGCCTCGCCGCCGGCTTTCTCGATCTTGGCGGTATCGAAGATTTGTCCTAACTTGGGGAGGACCAGGAAAATAGATAGGTTGCCGGCCGTCCCCATCAGACCCATGAGTAAGGCGCCACCGCGCGGAAAGCGTTCAGCGGCGGCGGCCAGCATGGTGGGCCACATGTAACAGACGCCGGTACCCCAGAGGGTGGCGGCCAGGAAGCCGGTGGCGGGCGAGTTGGCCATGCTGAGCGCGACCAAACCCAACGAAGCCAGCAGTGCGGAGATCCAGAGTAAGCCGACCGGGGAGAGTTTGTGGGCCAGCGGGCCAGCGAAGTGCCGCATGGCGAACATCAGGGCGCTGACAT
>JAYVRS010001085.1:0-10373 GCA_043776185.1 Bryobacteraceae bacterium
TTGTTGGGTGGGCATCAACCGGTGATCTCGGTGGACACCAAAAAGAAGGAATTAGTGGCATCTCGGCGACGCGGCGCACGGGGCGGTGATTTTCGATTACACGAACACCCGCGCCCGCGCCAAAACGGGCCGGTACGCGCAAAAGGTAACTCCGGATCCACTGCTCCGCTCCCCCGTCGTTCAGTACGAAAGAACTCAAGTCATCTGGGCAATGCCGCAAGAAATCGATCACGTTGATGACGTTCGATTTGCCTGACCCATTTGGACGAATGAGTACGTTCACCGGGCCCAACTCGATGTCGACGTCCTGAAACGATAGGAAGTCCTTCAGATGTAGGGACTGAATGAACATAATTCTGTCTACTTCACGGGCCGATCGCGAAGGATTCGCTGAACGTTTCTCTTTGCTCGTAGTACGGCCAGATCCGAATCGGCGCCTTACCTCGGGCTGATAGACGATCAGAAACGAGTACAACGGGAAGATTAGAACAGGGCGGGGCGTGAGGTCCTTTCGAGCGTGGCCCTGGCCCGGAATCCGCCCCAGGGAGGCAAACAGCTCGTGAAATTCCTCATCAATGCGGTTCGCCAATTCAACGTGTCTCTGGCAATCCACGACCAGATTTCAAAAATGTCGTCTTCGCCCTCAATTGAGACCTGGTACAAACTCATCCGTGCTTCTGGTCAGCGAACCAAGCGGCCTTCCGTTTGTCCATGTTCGCCCGTGACCCTTCTGCGTTGAAGAAGTCTCCGTGCTCGAGTTGGACGAGCGCTCGCTCGATCTTCTCGTTAAACCAACCGCGGTCCTCGTGAAGTTGTTCGTCCGCGAGGCGCAATGCTTCCAGCGCGCGTTCGATGACCTGATGGGGGTCCTCGTAGCTCCGGACTCGATGGCTTGCGCAATCAATCTCTCATGCTCGGGAAGAAGAGGCTACGCCTCGACCACCTACGACAGAATCTCGCTGACCACCCGCGCCGGGAACTGGTCAGTCAGACGCTCCTGCAAGCCGTTGCGGCCGTAGACCAAATCCCGATGATTCATCCCCAGCTGATTCAGGATCGTCGCATGGAAGTCATGCACGCTGACGCGGTCTTCGGCGGACTTGAAGCCGAGGTCGTCGGTTTGGCCGTGGCTATAACCCCGCTTCAGGCCGCCACCTGCCATCCAGACCGAAAAGCCATGGGGCCCGTGGTCGCGACCCGCCGCTTTGCCCGCCCCTTGCGAGATCGGCAGTCGTCCGAATTCGCCGCCCCACACTACCAGCGTCGAATCGAGCAAGCCGCGTTCTTTCAAGTCGCGCACCAAGGCTGCGGCGGGCTTGTCGGTCTTGCCGCAGGCGTAGCGAAGGCTGCCTTCCAGGTCGCCGTGCGAGTCGAAGATCTGGGTTTCGATATAGAGCTGGACGAAGCGCACGCCGCGCTCAATTAATCGGCGAGCCATCAGGCAACGCTTGCCGTAGGAGGCCGTCGCCGGGTCATTCAGTCCGTAGGCTTCGCGCGTGGCCTCGCTCTCTTTCATGACGTCCAAGGCGTCTGACGCGGCAAGTTGCATGCGCGCGGCCAGCTCATAGCTGGAGATGCGGGCATCGAGTTCGGGCTGTTCCGGACGAGCCAATCGATGGGCAGCATCGAGCTTGCGCAGCAGGCCGCGCTCGGCTTCGACGAGCGGCGCAGGAATCTCTGCGCGCGGCTCCAAGTTCAATACCGGCGGGCCTTCCGTGCGGAAGCGCGTGCCTTGATAAATGGGCGGCAACCAGGCCGATTGCCAGTTCGAGATGCCGTTGATCGGCAAGCCTTTGGGGTCGTCCAGCACGACGTAAGCCGGCAGGTTCTGATTCTCCGTACCCAGCCCGTAGCTCACCCAGGAGCCGATGGCGGGACGGCTGGCGATGGTGCGGCCCGAGTGCATCAGGAACAGCGCGGGCTCGTGGTTGGCGTGCTCGCCATACATGGAACGAATGATGGTGATATCGTCCGCGACGGTCTGCAAATGGGGCAAGGCGTCCGAAATGTCGAGGCCCGCTTTGCCGCATTTCTTGAAGTTGAAGGGCGAAGGCATCAGCATGCCGGGCGCGTCGCCATTGGAGATGGCGAAGCTGAGCTCGCGGCTGGGCGCAGTGCCGGCCAGCTTGGTCAGCATGGGCTTGGGGTCGAACAGGTCCACCTGGCTGGGCCCGCCGTTCATGAAGAGCTGGATGACACTTTTGGCTTTGGGCGCGAAGTGCGTGGGTTTGGGCTTCAGGTCATAGGAAGCGCCGAGTAAGTCCTGGCCCAGCAGCGAGGCCAGGGCCGCGCCATGGAGGCCATCAGCAACGTTACGGAAAAAATCACGGCGAGTTTTCATAAGTTAGTCGATAAAGCTGAATTCGGCGGAGTTCAAGATCGCGTGGCAGTAGTTGGCGAGGGACAGCCAGTTGGCGGTAGCGGAGCGCGGAGCCTCGTTGCCGTCGGTCGCCAGACGGGCGGGCCATTGCTTGCGGAAGTCGGCGATGGCCTCACGACCCAGTTGCTTTTCCGCCATCGAGGCGGCGCGGCCATAGGCGCGCAGATAGACGAGATCGATCTCCTTTTCGCGGTCGCCATCGGCTTCATCGATCACGCGGCCGGCCATGTACTTGGAGAGTTCCCAGGTCATCGAGCCGTTGAACATATGCAGCGCCTGAGTGGCGACGTTCGATTGACGGCGCTCGGTGCAGTTGGGCGTCATGGCTGGTTGATCGAAGGCATCCATCAGCGAAACGGGCGTTTGGCGTCGACGCAGCGTATAAATGCTGCGTCGGTAACCGGCCGGGGTGCTCTTGATGGTCACCTCCTTGTCGTCGCTGACGGCCACGTCGTCGGCCGGTCCGTAGGGCTTCAGGTTGAGCCGGCCGGCGACGGTGATCAGCGAATCATAAAGCGTCTCGGCGTCCATTCGACGCAGCGGCATGCGCGAAACCAGGGCATTCTCGGGGTCGGCCGCCACCACTTTGGCATCCACTTGCGAGGACTGCTGGTAGGCCTCGGAGGTCATCATCAGCCGATGCATCGTCTTCATGCTCCAACCCTTTTGGACGAATTCAGTGGCGAGCCAATCGAGCAGTTCGGGGTGCGATGGGGCGATACCGGAACGGCCGAAGTTCGAAACGCTGGCCACAATGCCCCGGCCGAAGTGACGCATCCAAAGTTGGTTGACGGCCACGCGCGCCGTGAGCGGATGGTTGGGTTGAGTGAGCCAGTTGGCGAGCGCCAGCCGACGACCGCTGGTGCCCGGAAACGGAGGCACAATCGAGAGCGGCTTCAACGCCGGGTTCTGCAATACGAGCGGGACATTAGGCTCCACCGGGTCGCCGAAGTTCACCGGGTCGCCGCGCCGCAGCAAGTAAGATTGCGAGGGCTGCTCATTGTCCATCAGCACTCGCACATGCGGTTTCGGCTTCATTTTGCCGCGGATGGTCTGTAGCTCCGCCTCCTGCGCACGAGTGAGGCGCACGGTTTCGGGGAAGCGCTTGTGCACCTCTTGATCACTAGCTTCCAGCGTGGATTTGAACTTGGCGGCTAGGTACTTCTGCCCTTCGTTACGATCAGCTTCTTTCACTTTGAGATCGTTGCGGACGGCCTCCGGAAGGGCTTGCAGCTTTTCATCGAGCAACGTGTGGCGAAAGGGTTCCAGCAGCGTCTTGATCTGTTCCTTCAGCTTGTCCTGCTCCATCTTCAACGGTGCATTGTGCTGGTCGGCCGCCTCGCGTTCGGAGGCCAGTGCCAGGTCAAACTCCCGCTTATTAGGCGACTTCCACTCGTAAGGATCATAGGCGCCTTGCAGCACCGCACTCAGGCGATAGTAATCGCGCTGCGGAATCGGATCGTACTTATGATTGTGGCAGCGCGCACAGCCCATGGTGACGCCCATCACCGACGAGGCCAGCACTTCCACCTCGTCGGCGACGATGTTCATGCGCTCCGCGATCAGTCCGCGTTCGGCGGAGTTGGTGGGGTCGGGCGTGGTGCGCAGGAAGCCGGTGGCGGCCAGCCGATCCAGCATCTCCGGGGTGGCCACTCCCTTGGCTTTCTTCCAGTCGTCGGACATTTCGTCGCCCGCGATTTGCTCTTTGAGGAACAGATCATACGGCTTGTCGGCGTTCAAAGATCGCACCACATAGTCCCGATAGCGCCAGGCAAAGCGCCGCACACCGTCATCCTGGCCGAAGCCTTCGGAGTCGGCGTATCCGGCCAAGTCGAGCCAATGTTGTCCCCAGCGCTCGCCATAGCGCGGCGACGCTAGTAAGTTGTCGATCAAGCGGGCGTAGGCACCGGGAGCCTTGTCGGCCAAATACGCGTCGATCTCCGTCTTGGTGGGCGGCAGACCGGTCAAGTCGAGATGTGCGCGGCGCAGCAGCGTCAACGGATCAGCCGGCTTGTTGTACGCCATGCCCTTGGCCTTCAGCTTTTGCCCAATAAACGCATCGATAGGGTTACCCTTCGAAGAAGAGGGAACGCTCGGCCGCAGTGGAGGCTGAAAGCTCCAGAACTTGCGGTCGGCGTCGGTCACCACGGCATCGGGTGTGGCTGTAATTTGAACAAAATCCGGCGCGCCCCCGACGATCCAGGCGCGAATCTTTTGGGTCTCCGCGTCCGTGGGCAGTTCGATGGCCAACTCTTTGGCGCCCTTATCCGGCGGCATCGTGCCGGCCACGATCCGCTTCAGCATCAGGCTCTCGTTGGGCTTGCCGGCCACCAGCGCCGGGCCACTCTTGCCGCCCTTCAAGCGCGAGGCGTTCGTGCGCAGGTCAAGCCCACCCTTCTTCTGATCCGCGCCATGGCACGCCACGCAGCGAGCTTGCAGAATGCCACGGATCTCATGTTCGGCCGGGATCACCGCGGCTACGGGCGCTGGGAGGCTCTTGTCGATCCAATTGCGAACCACGTCCATTTCGGCGGTCGTCAGCTTCACTTTGCCGGGAGGCATCTGCCCCGTCACCACCTTGTCCATCAACAGGCTCTTCGCCGATTGGCCGGGCAGAATCGCCAAGCCCGACGCGCCACCCTTCAGGGCGGATTCGGCGGAGCGCAGATCCAGCTTGCCCATCGCCGCAGCACCATGGCAGGAATTGCATCTTGCCGAAAAGACGCTTTGCACGCCAGGGTCAAGGTCGGCGGCCGCAAGCGCGCCAACGGAAAAAACAAGAGCGAGTGAAATCAGGCGCAACATGCTACGTGTAGCTTATCGCAATCACGCGACGCCAGACGATATACCAGACGGCCCAGGACCCAATACGCCAGGGTTCCCCTCCACGGAGAGTTGTGTTATCTTAATGCCATCTGAGAAAGGGGCATTTCATGCGTAATATTTTCACTCTGCTGGTTTTGGCCGGCAGCCTGTTCGCCCAAGGCGAACGTAGCGAACTCAATGGCACGGTTACCGACTCGACGGGGGCGGCCATACCCGGCGTTACCGTCACCGCAAGTGAGATTCAGACCAAAGTCGAAACACGCGCCATCAGTACCGACTCGGGAGTATTTCGCATTCCCTACCTGCAACCAGGCCTCTATAAGCTAGTTGTGTCAAAAACCGGCTTCCGCTCCGCTGCCGTCGACAACGTTACGCTGCGTGTCGCGCAGACCCTCACCGTCGACTTCAAGCTGGAGGTTGGACAGGTGACTGACAGTGTTTCCGTTTCGGCCGAGCCGCCCCTCATTGAGACGGGCACCGCCGAGATTGGCCGCTATGTGTCGGAGAAAGAGTTCGACACTTGGCCGGTGGCCGTGGCCGATGGCCGCCGCCAGATCCAATCCTTCATTTTCCGCAGCTTGCCGGGTACGGTGGGCGGCGAGTTCCGCGGTTCCATCAACGGTGGGCAGCCCTATTCGCACGAAATTCTGATTGACGGCATGGCGCTGGGACGTTTCGACTTACAGGGCGGCTCCAACAACGAGATGTCGCCGTCGGCCGAAGCGGTAAGCGAGTTCAAGCTGCAAACCGGCACGATGGGTGCTCAATACGGCGGCGGCCAGACCGCCGTGGCCAACTTCGCATTGAAGACCGGCACCAATAATCTACACGGCACCGCCTACTATTACGGCCAAAACGACGCCTTACGTGCCAATAGCTTCAACTTCAACGCCATCGGACGTCCGCGAAATCCGTTTAAGCTGTCGAATTACGGCGGCTCCATCGGTGGGCCGGTAGTAATTCCGAAACTCTATAACGGCAAGAACCGCACCTTCTTCCACTTCGTTTACGAAGTCACTCGTGTGCGCGACTATTCGGCGGGGGGATTTATCACCTTGCCGACGACCGACTTCAAGCAAGGCAACTTCGCCCGCCTCCTGAACGCGGCCGGTACCAATGACCCCCGCTCGGGGACGGCCGTGGGCACTGACGCGCAAGGCCGCACCGTGCAATTCGGCCAGATCTTCGACCCCGCCAGCACGCGCTCGCTGAATGGCCAAAACATCCGCGATCCCTTCCCGGGCAATATCATTCCGCAGGGGCGCTGGGATCCGGTGTCGGCGAACATCTTGAAGCTGGCTCCCATTACTAATCCAATCAACGGCAACCTACTCAACAACATGGTTTCGCTAGGTGCTTGCTGCCCGATTTTCGACGAGAAGATGTACACCGCCAAGGGCGACCACGTCTTCAATTCCAAGCACAGCATGTCGATTTCGTTCAACCACAATGATCGCGTGCGCAACAACTCGCCCGGCGGCCGTTGGGAAGGACCTCCCGGCTCGCCCACCAATGTCTTCCAGTTGCAGCAGACGCCTGGATTCATTGGCCGCTTCAGCGAAAACTGGAGCATTTCTCCCACCATCCAAAACCGCTTCGCCATCGGCTATAACCGCTTCGGCAACATCAATGAGTCGGTGTTCGTCGACCAGGATTGGGCGTCGAAGATCGGCCTGAAGAACACCGCGCCCACGACGTTCCCGGCGCTCACCTTTGGGGGACAACCCATCCTGGGCGGCGGCATCGGCGCTGGTGGCCGGTTGGGCTCAACGAGTGCCGGCTTGAGCTACAACGGCTCTTGGATCTTGCAAAACGACATGACCATCATCCGCGGCAAGCACAGCTTCAAGACCGGCTTCGAGTACCGCGCCTACTATCAAAACGTGCGCGGCAAGAGCGGGACGGGCACCTTCAACTTCCAGCCGACCCAGACCCAGCAGCCGGGCTTCGCGACCCAAACCGGCCATGCGTTTGCCAGCTTCCTGTTGGGCGCGGTAGACAACACCAACCGCGGCATTCAGTTGGCCAACCCAGGCTATCGGCTGAACTATCCGGCCTTCTATTTCGCTGACGACTGGAAGGTGTCGCAGAAGCTCACGCTGAATCTCGGCCTGCGCTGGGAAATCGTCGGCGCGTTCCAGGAATGGGCGGGCCGCATGACGAATATCGACCCGGGCAAGGCCAACGAAGCCGCCGGTGGCCGCCTAGGCGCGCTGGTCTTCGCCGACGACCTGAAGCGCAAGAGTTTCCAGAACACTAACTTTTTCCAGATTGCTCCCCGCATCGGCTTCGCCTATGCCTTCACCCCGAAGATTGTGATGCGCGGCGGTTACGGCATGAACAACATCGCCCCGGTGAATAACTTCTCGTCGCCTTCCACTTTTGGCTACAACGGTGCGATCGCGGTGAACTCCGCCAATACTCCTCTGCAGTTTGCCCAGGATCCGGTGTTGTACCTGCGCGATCCGTATCCGAACTTCAATGGCGTGTTGCCGAATAAGGGTCAAGCCGCCGGTATCGGCAATGGCTTTACGTACATTTCCCCCAATGCCAACCGTTTGGGTATGGTGCAGAACTTCAACCTCGGCTTCCAATTCCAACTTCCCAAAGAGTCGGTGTTTGAAGCCAGCTACATTGCCAACCGCGGTCAGCGCCTGACGTCAGGTGGCCTGGATGCGTTAAACCAGTTACCGGTGGATGCGCTCCGCTTTGGCGATAGCCTCATTCAGCCGCTGCGCAACAACCCGCAGTTGGGCGCGCTGCCATTCCCCACCTTCACTGGCTCCTTCGCGCAGTCGCTGCGCCGCTTCCCGCAGTACACGGGAGTCGGCCAGTTCCTGCCAAACTTCGGCCGTTCAAGCTATGACTCGTTGCAACTGATGCTGAACCGGCGCATGAGCAAGGACTTCTCGGTGCTGGCCGCTTACACCTTCTCAAAAGGCATCTCCGATACGTCGAGTCCGCTGGATGGCATCGGTGCACAGGACGTCTACAATCGGCGCCTCGAAAAGTCGGTGGTTGACTTTAATAACCCTCAGGTCTTCAAGCTCACCTGGATCTACGCCTTGCCCTTTGGCAAGGGCAAATTGATTCCGATGCGCGGCATTTTGGATAAAATGCTGGGTGGCTGGACCATGACCGGCATCCACCAGATCCGCTCCGGCGATGCCATTTCCGTGGGTATCTCTGGCTACAACAACCAACTCTTCAGCGGCACCATCCGCCCTGATTGGTACAACAACGTACCCACCATCATTGACGCCGGCGGCGTCAATACCAATGGCGGTACGCCGTATCTAAACCCGGCCGCTTTCGGCCGTCTTCCGGCCACTTCGAACGCGATTATCACGCGCTTGGGCACCGCGCCCCGCGTGCTGCCGAATGTCCGCAATTTGCTCGTTTGGAACGACGATCTGGGCATCGCCAAGGCTTTCATGTTTACCGAGAAGGGGAAGTTTGAGATCCGCGGGGATGCTTTCAATGTCGTCAATCGCGCGGGTCGCGGCGGTCTCAATACCGACGTAGCTAGCCCTCTGTTTGGCCGCTTAACGGGCCAGCAACAGGGACCCCGGTCCATCCAGGTCTCGGCCCGGATCGAGTTCTAAGTCATGGCCCAGAAAATGGCCTCGGCGTTCTTCGCCGGGGCCATTTCTCTTTTTGGGGCCGGGTGCGCGACAGACTATCCCGAAGCCCAGCGGTTGCTCGCCCTGCAACAACTGCCCGATGCCCTCCGCGTCATTGACCACTGCCTCGGGCTCGATCCCCGGCGCACGCCCGCTTTGGTGCTCAAAGGTAACTTACTCTATTTACTCTCCCGCGACCCCGAAGCCATGGCCCTGCTCGAAGACATCGTCACGCGCGAGCCCGCGCAAGCCGATGCGCGCTATGCTCTGGGTCGGATCTATTACGCCACGGGTCGCCATCCCCAAGCCGTTGAGCAATTTGAAGCCGTCATCCGCGCCGACCCCACCCATTACCGCGCCTGGGACAACTTGGGCTTGGCGCTCGAAGGCGCAGGACGCGTCGACGACGCCATCAAGGCGCACTTGGAGTCCATCAAGCTGGTGTCGACGGACCATCGCGACTACGACTGGGCCTACGCTAACCTGGCGGAGTTACTGATGAAGCAGAATCAGAATCGACGCGCCTTCGATTTGGCTGTCGAAGCTGTAGAGCGGAACCCCACCAGGGCCCGCAATTCCTACTTGGCCGGAAAATCTCTCACCCGCTTAGAAAAATGGCCGCAAGCTGAACGGTGGTTGAGGCGATCGGCGGAACTCGATGCCAACTACCCGGAGCCCCATTACTTATTGGGGCAGTTACTAGTGCGCGCGGGCCAACGGGAACAGGCCGACCGGGAGTTCACGCTCTTCAAAGAGTTACGCGCCGCCGAACCCGAAAAGCGGCGTTAGGCCGGATAGGTCAACTCTTCCGATTCCGCCACCGTCTGATCCGCGTCGGGCAGGAAACTATTGGCGTGGTGAAAGCGCCCTTGCCGCACACTCAACACGACAAAGCTATACCAGGGGCAACTATGCTCAAGGTCCGTCTTCGAAAAATAGGCGTCGCAGTCCGGATGCGAATGAAAAATGCCGATCACCGAAAGCTTCTGGTCACGAGCTTCGCGCTCCACCCGCAGTAAGTCCAACGGCCGGATCTCGTAACGATCTTCCTGACCACCCTCATAGGCGTTATCCAAAGCATGAGCGACGGTTACGAGCTTCTGGTCACCCTGCAACGTTCCTAACATCACGCCACAACATTCACGAGGATAAGTAGCCTCAGCGTGGCGAGTCATTACCTGCCACGCCAAGGCATCAATAGTCAGCATCGTTGCAACCCTTCCCCCAACGAACCCCGACCGTGAGGAACCGCCCGCTTAGTGCGCGGCTGAGCTGTCATTTCAGCCACGCACGTAGTAAGTGGCTCTCGGCGAAGCGAGCCCGCCCAACCGACTTCTAGAAAGTAATCCGCGCCGCAATCTGTAGAATGCGCGGATCAGCCGTAGCATTGGCCACCTGGAAGTTAGTAGTCGGCGTGAAGATCCGCGTCGTCGCATTGTAGTTATACGGCACTAGCTGCAGAGCCGTAAAGTTCGTATGGTTGAAGCTGTTGAACGCCTCACCCATAATCCGCAGCTTCATTCGTTCCCCGCCCAACGGAATAT
>JAYVRS010001086.1:0-3051 GCA_043776185.1 Bryobacteraceae bacterium
TGGCCCCAGGCACCCCCCATTCGCAAGGATCCCCGCCACCAACCCACCGTTTCCGTCCTCATGGCGGTCTATAACGGCGAAGCCTTCATCCGCGCCAAATTGGAAACGTTGCTCGCCCTCCAATACCCGCAATCACGCCTGCAGATCATTGTCATCTCCGATGGCTCCACCGACCAAACCGCCGCCATCGTCCGCGAGTTCGCCGCCCAGGGGGTCGTTCTCCTGGAAGTTCCCCGGGGCGGCAAACCCGCCGCCCTCAATCAGGGTCTTCAGCGCGCCACCGGCGAGATTCTCTTCTTTACCGACGTTCGGCAACCGCTCCAACCCGATGCGCTCCAACACCTGGCCGCTAACTTCGCCGACCCCACCGTCGGCGCCGTCACCGGCGAATTAAAGTACCTGCAAAACTCCGCCGGCGAGCAGGCCGACATGAACCTCTACTGGCGCTACGAGCTCTGGGCGCGCGACCGTCACTCCCGCATCTATTCGCTCTTCAATACCACCGGCTGCATCTACGCCCTCCGCCGCTCGCTCGCCTCGCCGCTGCCCCTCGATACCCTCACCGATGACGCGATCATTCCGCTGCGGGCCTTTTTTGCCGGCTACCGCGTCATCTTCGATCCCGATGCGATTGCCTACGACTATCCCACTGTCGCCGGTGCCGAATTTCGCCGCCGCATGCGCACTTTGGCCGGCCTTTGGCAGGTCCACCAGCGTATGCCCCAATTGTTCTTGCGCTCGCACCGCATGCGACTCCATTTCCTGTCCCACAAAACCGGCCGCTTGCTGGTGCCGTGGGCCATGCTCGTCACCGGCCTTTGCACCGTCGCCTTACCGGCTTCGCTCGGCCGCACCGTTCTACTAGGCGGCGAGATCAGCGTCCTCGCCATGGCCGCCGCCGATCTGTGGATCCCCAAAGGCTTCCCGCTTAAGCGTTTCACCTCGCCCGCGCGCACCTTCCTGATCATGAATGCCGCCGCCATGGCCTCCACCGTGGTCTTCTTCGTCTCGCCCCAAGCCCTGTGGGGCACCACGCGCGTCGACCGCCTACCTTCGGACTCTTAAGGAGACGTCGCCTCAACCCACCGCCCGAGCCTACCGCGCCCCGATCCGCAGGATGATCGTCTTCACCGTCAGAAACATGATCATAAAATCCAGTGCCGGTGACATGTTCTTGATGTAGTAAAGATCATGCTCCAACTTGCGCGCCGTGCTCGCCATTGAATCTTCCGGTTTATGATGAATCTGCGCCCAACCCGTAATCCCCGGCTTCACTCGATGCCGCTGCCGATACAGCGGAATCACCTTCAATAAGTCCGCTTCAAACTCCGGCATCTCCGGCCGCGGACCCACCAGCGCCATCTCGCCCCGCAACACATTGATAAATTGTGGAAACTCATCCAGCCGCGACAACCGGATCCATCGCCCCACCCGCGTAATCCGCGGGTCATTTTCCTTCGCCCGCTCCGGCGCCGCTCCCCGATCCTCCACATACATCGACCGGAATTTTAAAAACTGAAACGGCACGCCGTTCTTCGAAATACGCGTCTGCCGGAAAATCACCGGTCCCCGTGAATCCAGCCGCACCGCCAAAGCCACCAACACCAACACCGGCCACGAGATCAGCAACCCGATCGCCGCGCCCACCCGGCTGTAAAGATCCTGCAGCAGTTCCACCCCCGGCCGCGGCCGCAACGCCGGCGAAAATACCAACTGCTCCAGCGTAATCGTCTCCAGCGCCACCCGCGCAAACAACTGCTCATGCAGGATGCCGATACCCTGCACCGCCAAGCCCTCCATACTGCACTCCATCAACTGCCGCGACAGCCCTTCCGTGATCTTCAGGTCGCTCGACACCGAAACCACCTCCGGCCCCAATCGCCGGATCTGCGCCGCTAAATCATCTTCAATCGGAATCACCTTACCGGGAAAATCCGCCGCTTCTGAAACCGTCCCCGCCGCCACCAGGCAACCAATCGTCTCAAAACCCCGTTCCGGCCGATCCTGCACAAATAAGGCCATCTCCCGGGCTAACTCCGAGTTGCCCAGAAACAGCACCTTCTGCCGGCCCGCCACGCTCACCAGTAAGTTCGTGTACGCCAGCCGCCAGCCGAACAGCGCCACCACCGCCACCGCCGACCCGCCCATCATGATCCAGCGCGACAGCACCAAGTCGCTCCGGCCGTAACTCAAAATGGCCTGGGAAAAAAATGAGACCCCAAACGTCACCAGAAAATCTTGAAACAACAGCCGCCGCGACTTCACCCGGATGTTCTCGTACAATCCCAACCAGTAAAGGCACAGGATCACCGTAGCCACCACTAACCCGATCTTCAGCCATCCCTGTTCGTCCACCAGGAAAACGTTGAAGTCAAACTCCCACAGCACCCCCATGGCCCGTAGCAGCAGAGCTCCGAGCAGATAGCTCAGAAAAAGGAGAAGGATGTCGATGCCAAGCAACGGCAAAACGCGGGAACGAGTCATGATAAAAAGGTACAACCTGACGCCTCAAGCGTCCGCTTCAGGCAGCACTTTGTATTATGGCATGGCCTCCCACAACTCTTTGCGCCACTGATACTTGCGACGCCTGCCCCACTTGCGGCCCGCACCCCAAATACTCCCGTAACGCCGCCACCACCCGGCCCGCCGCCCGGCCATCCCAACCCACCGGAACCCGCCGCACCGGGCGCTCCCATTCGAGCCCCTGCCACGCCCGCAAAATCGTCTCCCGCCGCGTCCCGGCCAGCACATTCGTTCCCTGCTCCACCGTCGCCGGACGCTCCGTGTTATCCCGTAACGTCAGGCATGGTACGGACAGCACCGTCGTCTCTTCCTGAATCCCGCCCGAATCCGTCAACACCACTGCGGACTCGGCTACCAATCCCAGAAACTCCATATAGCCCAACGGCTCGAGTAAGTGAATCCGCTCACTCACCGACAAGCCCGCCGCCTCCAGGCGCGCCCGGGTTCGCGGATGCACCGGAAAATACAAAGGCTGCCGCTCAGCCATCACTTCCAAGGTCCCCAATAACTCCGCCAATCGCGCCGGAT
>JAYVRS010001087.1:0-3051 GCA_043776185.1 Bryobacteraceae bacterium
GAGCTTGGCGCGCGGCTCGCGGGTTCCGCTTGGGTAGGTATGCAGTCCAGATCTGACGGCAATCGCTCGCCTCTTCCTGACAAGCCGAGAGGAATAGAGCCTCTTTCCAAGCCTCGTCTTCCCGGCCCAGGATCATGTAGGCAAACGCCATTCGCTCGTGAGCCAGCTCGAATGCGGGGTCCAGTTGCGCTACTTGCTTGAGGATCGACAGGTTCTGTTCAAACCTTCGCTCAAAGAAGTACACTTGCGCCTCGTCGATCTGAATGATGGGTGAAATGGGGTCGATTTTCCGCGCGTTCTCAAACTCCCGGCGCGACTCTTCAAATCGGCCGAGGATGGATAGGAACTCGGCATACCAGTGACGTGCCGTGGCGTAATTGGGCGCCAGCGAAATCGCTTTTACGTAGTGATTCTCAACCTCGCCCCAGTCCCAGTCCAGGTTCTGGGCGATCAGGCCCAGGGTGGCATGCGCTTCGGAGAGCGAGGGATCCAGTTCCAGGGCGCGGGAGGCCAGGGCCTTGGCCCTGGGCAGCATCTCGATCTGCGGGTAGTAACTATAGCCTCCCAGAAGCAGGTAGCAGTCGGCCAGACCGGCGTGAGCACGAGCGTAGGTGGGATCGAGATCGATCGCTTGGCGGAAGTAGTCGGCGGCTTTTTCAAAGCCTTCCCGGCTACGTTTACCCCACTCGTAACGACCCTTGGCGTATAGCTCATGCGCGTCAGGGTTCAATTGCCGCCGAGCGCCGAGGCTCCGGCGATCGCCCTCCGTCAGCCTGGCGCTCAACCGTGAAGCTACCTGTTGCGCGATGGAATCTTCGAGCGTGAACAGATGCCCCCCTTGCGGCGAATCGATGGTTGCCGCCCACAAGGCCTTACCGTCCTGGGGCCGGATCACCCGGACGTTAGCGCGGATTCTTCCCTCAACGGACTGCAGGGTACCCTCTACCACTGCGTCGACCTGCAAGTCCTTCCCTGCCTGGATCGGGTCGACCGCCGCGCCTGAATAGCGCCGCACCGAGGAGACTGGCCGGACGATTAGCCCTGTCAGATTGCTTAGGCGGGTAATCAGCGCGTCGGCGACACCGAGTTCCAGCGTTTCCATGTGAGCCTGGCCGAGCATCTGAAAGGGAAGAATGGCCAGGTGATGCACTCCGGCCTGCCCATGATCCGTCGTCGATATCAGCCTTGGCGCGATCAGCAGCAGCACGACCAAGCTCGCGGCCAAGCCTAGGCCCCAGCGAAAGAGAATGGATTTCGCGCGGGCCGGTCCCTTGGTGGCGGCTGGCAAGGCGGTGAGCGGCTCATCGGCGGATGGGCTGCCTCCCTCGATCCGGGTCACACCCGCCGCGAACCGGTATCCGAACTTGGGCACGGTCTCAATCCAAATGTCTTGGCCCTGATGCTGGAGCGCCCGCCGCAGGTCCGAAATCGTTCGGGTCAGCACCGAGTCCTCGACAAATACATCCGGCCAGACCGATTCCAGCAGCGTCTTCTTCTCAACCAGCTTGCCGGCGCGTTCGACCAACAGCAAGAGCGTGGCAAAGGCCTTTGGCGCAATTGGCACGGGAGATCCGTCGCGCGTCAGTCGCCGCTCCTGCTGATCCAGGGTAAACGGTCCGAAGATGAACATCCGGCTCATATTCAATAAGATCCAGGCCGGCGGCAATTATCTCATAAAAAACTCAGGCAAAACGTAGGACAGCCACAGGGGCTAGGCTTATCGTTACGTGGTGGAGGCGGCTATGAGCCTGCCGACGCGAACACCCTTGGAGGTCAAATGATTAGCCGGACTACTCAAAGATTCTGCCTTTCCGCAGCGAAGACGTTGCTATTTTTCGGTGTGGCCTCGACATGGGCCATCGCCGCCACTTTTAACATTGCCGACGGCGACGTGGCAGGATTAATCGCCGCGATCAAAAGCTCGAACGATAGCGGGGGAACAAACACCATCAATCTGGCTCCGAATGGAGTCTATACTCTGAATACAATCGAGTCACCTGGCGGATATCATGGCGCGAATGGCTTGCCCGCCATCATGTTCAATCAAATGACGATCAACGGCAATGGGGCCACGATCCAGCGAAGTAGCGCCCTCGGCACTCCACTCTTTGGAATTCTCTTGGTCTATGTTGCTAACTTAACGCTGGACAGTGTCACCCTTACGGGCGGCAACGGTACTTCGGCAGGCGGAATGGCCATTGATACGAGTACTGTCTTGCTTCGGAACAGTACGATTACACAAAACTACGCGTTCGATGGTGGCGGGGGGATTCTGAACTTTTGCGGCACCCTAAGTGTGGTGAACAGCACGATCAGTTACAACACGAGCAACAGTGGGTATGGCGGAGGAGGCATCTTGATCTTTGGCAATGGTTGCAATAATCCGCCCTATTACACCGCGACGGCTTTCATCAGTTTCAGCACGATCTTCGAGAACCAGAATTCCCTCGGGCGCGGCGACGCAATTGCTGATGCCTTCACTGCCCCAGCGAGTATCGTCGTAAAAAACAGTATCCTCGCCAGTCCTGTACGGCGCGTAGGTGATGTTTGTTACGGCTTTGGCCCCGTCGGCACTAGCGGGCCACTGTCCCTCGGTCACAACATCGCCGCCGATCCCAGTTGTGGCATGACTGGGCCCGGGGATATGAATAGCACGAACCCATTGTTGGGGCCAATCGCACTCAATGGAGGGCCAACGGCTACACACGTTCCGCTTACCGGCAGCCCCGCCATAGACGGAGTGCCGAGTTCGGCTTGCATGGATGCGTCCGGCAACGTAGTCGCAACCGATCAGCGCGGCGTCGCCCGACCGCAAGGCGCTGCCTGCGACATCGGCTCGGTCGAGCTCGTCCTGGCTCCTCTTTACAATGTTTGCGTTTTGTACGATGCGACAAAAGCTGTCAATGGCGGCGCCACTATCCCCATCAAATTACAGCTTTGCGATGGTAGCGGCAACGATTTGTCTGCTTCCACCATCTCGCTCCACGCTGTAAGCATAACCAAATCGTCAACCTCAATTTCAGGACCTGTCCAGGACTCCGGGAATGCGAA
>JAYVRS010001088.1:0-3050 GCA_043776185.1 Bryobacteraceae bacterium
GAGCTCTTCGGCTTGGCCTCCATGATGCAAGGCAAGGATCTGAAACTGCCCAAAACCTCCACCGTCACCATGATCGAAGGTGGCCGCAAGCCCGCCGTCGTGGTGGCTTTGAAGCCCGGCCAAGCCATCGGACCGGAGTGGCCTTTCTCTACTTTAATTAGTCACACCGAAACGGGCCAGTTACCCAACCAGGCCAGTGTCCCTTCTCGCAATGACGTCGCCGCGTTAATCATCTCTCCCGATAACCAGCGCTTTCCTCAAGTAATTGTCAATCGAATTTGGAAACGTTATATGGGCCTCGGCTTCATGGAACCAGCGGACGATTGGTCACGCGGGAAAGCATCGCATCCTGAGTTACTCGCCTATTTATCGCGCGAGTTTGTCATGAGCGGTTACGACACCAAACACGTTGCCCGGCTCATCTTTTCCTCCCACGTCTATCAACGCCAACCCGTGGCTGACCCGGCCATCGCCACCGGGGCCAAAGGCCGTCTCTTCGCCGGCCCCTTGCGCCGTAACATGACTGCCGAACAGTTAGTCGATTCGCTGCACTTGGGTACCGGCCGCGCCTATGAGTGCGAGGACATGAACCTCAACCTCTCCGGCGACCGCGCCCCCAACCAATTCCTCGACCTCGGCAAACCCGCCCGCGCCTGGCAGATGACCGCCCTGTCGAACGAGCGCGACCGCCCCGCGCTCGCCCTGCCCATCGCTCAATCCATTGTCGATGTCATGTCCGCCTACGGCTGGCGGCAGTCCCGCCAGAATGCCGCCACCTCGCGCGACGACGCCCCCTCCCCCATGCAAACATTGATCCTCGCCAACGGCATCTTAGGCACCCGCATGGTGCGCCTCTCCGACGATAGCGAGCTCACCGAGTTAGCCCTGGCCGACCTGCCGCTGGAGAAAATGGTCAACGAAATGTTCCTGCGGATCTTATCGCGTCCACCAGCCGCCGAGGAAGTCCGCGTCATCTCCAACTTACTGGGCAACCTTTACGCGCAGCGCAAGGTAAAAGGGGCGCAGAAAATAGATGCCCGCCTCAGCAGCGACAATCGCGTCAGTTGGTCGAACCACTTAAGCGCGGAGGCCACCGTGATCCGCATGCAAGAGGAGCGTGACTTACGCCTGGGCGCCAAGCCCACCACGCGCCTCGAACCCCGCTTCCGCGAGCGGCTCGAAGATGCCCTGTGGGCCATGGTGAATTCACCAGAATTTGTGATGGTGCCCTAATCATGCCACTTACTCGTCGCGACTTACTAAAAACCGCCGCCCTCGCCAGCCCCGCGTTCGCCGCCACCACCCATCTGCCGAAGGGCAAAGCGGACGCCTGCATTCTGCTCTGGCTCGGCGGCGGCGCGGCCCACATCGACACCTTCGACCCCAAGCGCAAAGGCGATGGCAAAAAGGTCGCTGGCTCCTACTACGACCCCATCGACACGGCCATCAAAGACGTCCAGGTCTGCGAGCATCTTAAGCACACCGCGCCCTTACTCGACCGTTGCGCGCTGATCCGCACCCTCTCGCACGACATCACCGGCGAACATGGCGCGGCCTCCAATCTGGTGCATACCGGTCGCATGCCCAGCGGTACCATTCAGTATCCGTCCATCGGCTCGATTGTCTCCAAAGAGCTCGGCACCAAAGATGCGGCCGTCCCTTCCTATGTCGTCATGGGGTACCCCAACATCACGCGCGACCCCGGCTTCCTCGGCGCGAAGTATGGCTATGTCTATCTCACTCAAACGGAAACCGGCCCGAACGGCTTCGTGCGGCCCAGTGACGTCGACAACCCCCGGCAGGACCGTCGCGAGACCATCCTCTCCCAGCTCTCCCAGAGCTTCGAAAAGCGTCATCCCGACGACCAAATGATCCGCGCCCAAGCGTCCATTGCCGCCCAGGGCTACAAGATGGCCGGGCCCAAATTCATGAACGTCTTTGACTTAGCCAAAGAAGGCCAGACCCTTCGAGAGTCCTACGGCGGCGAGTTTGGCCAGCGCTGCTTACTCGCCCGCCGTTTGGTGCAATCAGGCGTTCGCTTTGTGGAAGTCTCATTTAATCTCAATTTCTTGAATGGCTCCGGTTGGGATACGCATAACGATGGCCAAGTAAAACAGCACTTACTCATTCAGGATCTTGACCAAGCCTTTGCGATGCTCCTCACTGACCTCGAAAAGAATAAACTACTGGACAGCACTCTAGTCGTCATCGCCACGGAATTCGGCCGCCCCCCGGAGTTCGATTCCGGTGGCGGACGCGGTCACCATGCCAAGGTATTTAGTGCCGTGCTGGCGGGCGGTGGTTTGAAAACCGGCCAAGTCGTCGGCGTCTCCGATGAGTTAGGCGTCAACCCAGTGGGTAAGTCCGTCAGCGTGCCCGATTTCCACGCCACCATCCACTGCGCCTTGGGCATCAACCCGGGCAAGAACTTATTCGCCGCCGACCGCCCCGTGCCCATCACTGACCATGGCACGCCCCTAGTAGAATTATTCAGTTAGTCATGAAAATTGAGGTACTCCGAGTGTTAAAGTTCCTTCTGCCCGTGGCGGCTGTGGCCGCCTTGTTCGCGCTCTCGCAGGCGCCCACCCAGAATGTCAAAGAAATTGCCCCCGGCGTTTGGGTCCGCATGGGAGACCGCACGCGCAATCAACCGGCCAACGCCGGCTGGGTAATCTTTAAGGACTATGTCCTGGTGATTGACGCCAATTTCCCCTGGGGCGCCAAAGAGATTCTGCCCGAAATCCGCAAGACGTCCAGCAAGCCGATCCGCTTCGTCTTCAACACCCACTATCATGGCGACCACGCCTACGGCGGCAACATCTTCACCGACCAAGGCGCGCAGATCGTCTGCTCCACCGATTGCGGCGTCGAATCCACCACCAAAGGGCAAGCCGGCTGGGATCGCAACACGGCCACCGGCGAGTTCAGTTTGAAGCCTTATAAGCTGGCCCACCCCACCATCACCTTTGGCGACTCCATGGCCTTCGACGACGGCGAGCATCGCGTGGAATTGAAGTTGATGGGTCCTGGACACAGTAAGGGTGACGCGG
>JAYVRS010001089.1:0-3050 GCA_043776185.1 Bryobacteraceae bacterium
AATCCACCATTTAGCCAGGTAAACTAAGGGCTCGGTATGCCAAAGTGAAAGTAGGCCAAACTTAGCGCTTCCAGTTGGCCGGGTCCCCCGGCCGGTCCCCCGGCCCGCCCGAAGCTAACCAAGCCTTTAGAATCAACCACTCCCGGGTTCGTTTCGCCGGACGATCCACACCATCGACAAGCCCAATTCAATGAAATCGCGCAACAAAGAGCCAGTCAGGCTCGCCACGACGTAAAACAGAAAAGACCGGATCGCCTCGATCTGCTGGCTGTTCATTAGCGCAGCCCGCACTTCAATTTGAGTGTTGATGGCCGGGAGATCCGGTTCCGGGATTTGGACACAGGCAATACACCGTCAACTCCGCGACGATTTTGTGTTCCAGACCCCGCACAAGGTAGGCGGGCAGAAACGCCAGAAAGGCTTCGGTGGAAAGCAGGGCCGGACTACAGTTGAAATCGAGAAACTCGACGGGAATCTGATCCCAGCTCTTGAAACGAAGCCCCTGGGAAATTTCCCGGCACTCCTCACACTGGCAAGTCGTCACGACGCCATAGAACACCTGCGGCGGAAAAGCGTCGCGAATCTTCTGGCGAAGTTCTTCCAGAGGCAAGTGGGCCATAGAATGATAGTATCCATACAAAAGGCGGAACCGTTTGTGCGACTTTTAAAATCAATCACTTGCCGGTTCGTTTCGACGATCTGCCTCGCCACCGCGCTCGCGCGGGCCCAGAATACCAGTTCGCCGGCCGGCTTTCCCGCGTTCATCGAAATCGAGACTCCCTCCAACTTCAAACCCGATACCGTCCGCGTCACCTTGAACGGCCAATCCGCCCCAGCCAAAGTGGACTGGCATCAGCCCCGCGCCCGCATCTCCTTTCTCTCTCTCGGGCCCGGCCAATACACCATCTCCTTCGATGGCCACACCCGGCAAACCGAACCCGCCATGGTCGGCACCGGCGACCGTATCACCTTCGGCCGCCCGGGCGTCCGCGGCCGCGTCGGAGTCGGCCTTTACGCCCACCCAGGGGCCATCGACTTTGACGGCGACGGCGCGTTCGACCTGATCGCCAACTGCCCTGACCGTCCCTTCAACGGCATCTACTACCTTCATAACCTCGGCACCAACGCCCAGCCCCTCTTCGACCGCGCCGTCTGGTGGGGCCCCTCACAGAAGGACCCCGTCGTCGCCGACTTCAACGGCGATGGTCAACTGGACCTCGTCTACAGCGGCGGTTACTTCAACGACCTCAAGCGCTACAAGCTCTCCCAACCCGTCGCCATTCACCTGCCCCGCCAGTATCACGTCGGCCGCGACGACCTCTGGTATCCCGTCGATTGGGACGGCGACGGCCGTATCGACATCCTGAACGGTGTCAGCGATTGGCGCGACTACGGTTGGGACGACGCCTTCTCTGAGCAAGGGGAATGGCAGCGCGGCCCCCTGCACGGCTACGTCTATTTCTGGCGTAATACCGGCTCGAATGTGGCGCCTAAGTTTGAAAAGGCTGAACAGCTTCCCATCGACCAGTACGGCACGCCCGCACCGAACCCCATCGATTGGGACGGCGACGGCAAACTCGACCTCGTGCTCGCCAACTTCGTTGACCGCGTCTTTCTCTTGAAACATGGCGAGCGTACCCCCACTCCCTTCCCCTTCCGCATGGACCTCTGCATGATTCAGCCCCGCGTGGTCCGCTGGAACAAAACCGGCCCGCCCTCGCTGCTCATCGGTGAAGAAGGCGGCCACATCGCCTTAGTGCATCCCGGGAAGCAACCCGTCTATTTGGAACAACTCGATCCCTATGTGAAGAGCGGCTCACTGTCGCGCCCTGTCGCCTACGATTGGAACGGCGACGGCAAGCTTGACTTACTCGTCGGTAACTCGGCTGGTTATATCCAGTACTTTGAAAATACGGGCGACTTACAACGCCCCGCATTTACTGATCGGGGTAACTTACTCGCCGGCGGCCAAGTAATTCGCCGCATGGCGGGGCCGAAGGGCTCCATCCAAGGCCCCGCCGAAGAGAAATGGGGTTACGCCAATCCCTCCGTCGCCGACTGGGATATGGACGGCAAACCCGACTTAATGGTGAACGACATCTGGGGCGATGTCGTCTGGTACCGCAACGTCGGCACTCGGCAGCAGCCGGAGCTCGCCTCGGCCGCCAGCGTCGAGGTGGAATGGAGCGGACCCGCGCCCAAGCCTAGTTGGGTCTGGTGGACACCCAAGCCCAAGCAATTAGTCACCCAATGGCGCACTACGCCCAAAATGGTCGATTGGAATCGCGACGGCCTCACCGACCTCGTCATGCTCGATTGGCGGGGCTATTTGGCCCTTTATCGGCGCGAGCGCCGTGGCCAACAACTCGTCCTGCTGCCGCCGGAACGCATCTTCGTCGAGCCCGGCGGCCGCTTCCTCAATCTCTCCGCCGGCCACGCCGGCCGCAGCGGACGCCGCAAAATCGAGATCGTCGACTGGGACCATGATGGCGACCTGGACCTCGTTACCGACTCCGACGATGGCCCCGCCTGGTACGAAAACGAAGGCACCCAAGCTGCGCCCATCATGCGTTTCCGCGGTACTATTTTGAGGGCCAAACTCGCCGGTCACAACCCCACGCCCAACGCCGCCGACTGGAACGGCGACGGTAAGTTAGACCTCATCGTCGGGGCCGAAGACGGCCTACTCTATTACTTCGAAAGAACTTACATCGAGGCCGCCAATCTCCAGCCGAGCGCGAAGTAAGCCTACGGATTCACTCGCCGCTGCCGCAGTTGATAGCCGCCGATCGCCACCCCGGTCGCCGCGTAGTTCCGGTCAATCCACTGTTCGATGCCCATAAATTGATGGGGCAAGTCCTTCGCATTCGGGAAGACTCGCAGATACTCCTCCCGCTCCAGCGGCAGATACAACACCCACGCCGGGGGGCGCTGTTCCAACCCCTGAAGAGTCTGTTGCTCCTCGCGACCGGCCATCATGCCGGGTGCGAGATACGAATAACGCGTCGGGTTATGCGCCTGAGTAAGAAAATAGAATACGGGCATATAAG
>JAYVRS010001090.1:0-3047 GCA_043776185.1 Bryobacteraceae bacterium
GATCATTCAGCCCTTGACCAAGATCGGGCGCGCCACCATCCGGCTCCTCAAGATCGACACACCGGAACGAGTGATGGAAAGGGCCATCCTCGGCTGAGATCTACCGGTTCGAGATGAGTTCCGGGCACTGCCGCTCCAAGGATACCAACGGGCTGCGCCCTGATCGACGAAACGAACCCGGAAGTGGTTGATTTTATTTGACTTCACGCACTTTACCGCAATGGCCGCGAGGCACGTCGTGGGAGGGCATAGTTTGAGGATGACACGGCGGTGCCAGGTTGGTGAGCTTCGTTGGGAGTGGCAATAGGGGAAGTCGTTTTGATGGGTGTGAGATGCGAGGAGTCGGCCTGGCCAAAATCAGTTGTGAACGGGTTCGCTGGGGATGGGGTCCGGGTGACGGGGAAACTACGGCAGATGGGGGCGAGGGTACTTTTCAAGCCCTAATCGATTGATTCCATATGGTTTATCGGAAACCCGAGGGGATGCCCCTGCGGGTCCCGCTGGTCGATTTGCTGCAGGCTTTGGTCTTCTTTTAGGTCATGGACCAAATGGCGAGCGCCTTCTTGAGTAGCTCATGCCCGCGCTTCGCAATGGTCGTCTCATCCCAGACCTCCGCGTTGTGGAGATCCTGATTGATTGGCAGCAACGACCACTTCATCAGCTCAGGCCTCTTCTCCTTCCAAGGACCATTCGAGACCGACGAGTTAAGGGCTTGGGCCATGATGGTCAAATTCCCAAACGTCTGAGCCAGCCCGTCTCGTGTTTTGGTTGCTTCTGCTCGGCTGTCGCCAGGTGCCGCAAGCTGGAGTTCCTGTTCAGAGCATCCCTGCAAACCGTCCCGGAGCGGCCAATGCGCGGCCCATGCTTGAGGCATGATGTGCTCGACAGTTAGCGGCGAATCGATGCTAATTTGCTCATTCTTTTTCCCTAGATGAGCGTCACTGAGACGCTTCATGACATAGACCATCTTGGGGTTGTTCAGCGTCAAATACGCGTTCCGCCCTTGCCAGGCACTCGTGAAGGCCTGATCGCTCGGCCACTCCGACGATTCGCCTTTTTGCTCGGACAACTGTTTGCTGACATTCGCAGCAGTTACGCCATCTCGGTTCAGTGCGCGGATGATCGCCAAAACGATACGCGTGTAATTTTTCGTGGAGAGGCCGCAGACTGCGCGCCGAACGAAATACGACTCGAGCATTGCGACTATCTTTTCCCACTCTGACTTTTGGATTTTGGCATCGAGCAAAAAGAGGAGTAATGGATACGCCGTGCTTATGTCAAACGCATTGAGGAACGTGGCCATCGAACACAACTCGTCTCCCTTTTGGGGATCAATCAGCCTCCTAAAATTGTCACCTTGCCGAGCAAGCGTTTCCAATTCTTCACGCACGGATTCGAAAGGGTGTTTTTTGTCGATCCAATGTTTGTATTCCACAAACAGATGGCGAACCGGAACATCGACCATCTGCTGGCTAGCTAGGAAGTGCTGCATGAACAAATCACTTCGCGGTCTGCTTAGGCGACCCTGTCTTATCTCTTCACGCCAGAACGGCTCATCGAACTTACGCCAGAATTCGTCGTACAGCGCTTCTTGAGGTTCCCCCTGTCGACCGGCACGAAGAAATATAAAGTTGCGCAGAAGGTCAGCCGGTAGGAGCGGTTCACCGCGAGCGTTCAATGTCTCAAAAATCACCTGAGCATCATCGCCGGGCTCCAGATCAATCACCACCACCTGCAAAGCATTTTTGAGAGCTTGAAAACACTCTTCCAAACGCATCGGGACATCGGAGGTATCCGCAAGAGAAATGCCGTCCGGTCCGAGTAGGAAGTAATCAGAAATCTGTCCGTAAAAAAAAATATAAGCCTCGACCATTCGAGGCCGAGGATCCGGTAGCCGCGCAAACTTCCGTCGAATGATCGGATGCTTCTTCTCAAGCTCAGCGCGAGAGCCGGCCAGCAACACATCCGAGTACTGCGAACGATCAGCTTGGGTGGGCCAGACTTTAAAGCAATCCACCGCAGGATCAGCCATCATCCCTTTGTTCAGTGTGAAACTGTCACACTCTTTAGAAAGGTCGTCGCAATTTTGTTGGCGGAAAAAGTCACGGAACGCAGCAACAAACAACTGAAGAGTGGTCAAACGCTGCTGTCCGTCGATCACTTGCCGCTTCTCGACATGAGTCGTGGGCGTCTGTTTCTGGTCCAGAACCATTGCGCCTAGAAAGTGCACCGGCGCGTCTTTTCGACCCTCAAGGTACTCGGTGAATTTCCGACAAATGTCTTCCCACAGTGGCTCCCACTGATGCTCTAAACTCCACACGTATTGCCGCTGGAACAGAGGCACTTCCAGCCGGAGCTTTTTTTCAAAAATTGCAAGCAGTGGAACCGCGTTTGCTTTCATACGTTTTCTTTGACTCTGATCATCTTAGTCTCTCGATGTTAGCGATCGAACTTGGCATATTCAACGATACAGAATTATCTCACGCGGGATCGCTCGGCCACGCTCCATGCCAGGAGTGATTCGTTCAAGGACAGCCCTAACGTGGAAATAGCGCCATTCACGCGGTGCCCAGGGGTGATACGGTTTTGCCAAGTGACCGGGCCGGGGGGCAAAGTCTTTGACCCCTATCGGCCTAGCACTACCCTGCGCCGATGATACCGCGCCGTTGATCGGATGCGATCAAGCCCGTGTATTCTTGAAATGGAGGTTCCGATGGCAACTTTGGATTGGTCGCAATGTCCGGTGGTGGAGAGCATTCCAGGCAAGGTAAGTGGTGCATGGGTGTTCCGGGGGACGAGGGTTCCCGTGTCCGCCATCTTTGAGAATCTGAAGGACTCGCCCGTTGAGGAGATCCTCGAGAATTTCCATGTGACGCGCGATCAAGTACAGACCGTCCTGGACTTCGCCGCGAAGAGCGCTGAAACGCCGATCGAATCCTTACCAGCCTCATGAAAATCATTCTCGACGAGAGCACTCCGCAAAAATTGCGCCTGCTCATCGACGCCCGGCACACGGTGGTGACCACGTGGTTTCAAGGGTGGTCCGG
>JAYVRS010001091.1:0-10340 GCA_043776185.1 Bryobacteraceae bacterium
GGTCCCAAGGCGCTGCTCGAGCAAAACGTCTCACAGGAGAGCCTGCGCGGCGTGGGTCCCGTCAGCATGCCGGTTTTCTACATGAATTACAACCTCACCCCCCAAACGACGCCTTGGCGCGACGCGATTGGGCATGCCGTCAAGTTCATGCGCGGCGTGGAATATACCATCAGCCGTCCCCGTGACCTGTGGTACTCTGTGTCGGAAATGGTGACGCAGATCGTAAAGCAGCGCACCGCCCGTGCATCGAACGCGGGCATCGGGCAATAAGCCCTGTTGTAAATGCTGGCCCTTCCGGGTAACCGGACTTCAAAGTGGCGCGTATGAAGGATAGTGGTTGGTTTGCCGATGGTATACCAAATGAAGCCGCGTCCTGGGGTCAATCTAATGTTCTTTCGCTCTGTCGTTACCTTGAGTGCCTTCTCGGCCATCCTGCTGGCTCAAGTGAAGCCGCAAAGCCTCGCCCCTTACGTCGGCACCCCCGTTCCCGTTGTGGAACGCATGTTGGAGTTGGCGAACCTGCGGACGGGGGAAACCGTCTACGACCTCGGCTGTGGCGACGGACGAGTCCTTATCGTCGCGGCGCAAAAGCATCGCATGAAAGCCGTGGGCGTTGAGCTCTCCGAACGCCTGGCCACCTCCACCACCGAGACTTTGAGAAAGCTGGGCCTTTCAGACCTGGCGAGCGTGATTCATGGCGATCTGATGGAAGTCGATCTCTCCGGAGCCGATGTGGTGACGCTTTATCTGCTACGCGACTCCAACGATTTGCTGCGGCCAAAACTCGAGAAGAGCCTGCATGCCGGGGCGCGCATCATCTCCCACGACTACGAAATCCGCGGTTGGCGTCCCACCACCGTCGCCCACATCGAAGCCTCAAAGCGGGAGCACAAGATTTACGTCTACACCGTACCGGCGAGTTTCGCCAAAAAGTAAGCTACCGTATCAAGCGCCCTACCATTGGCCGGCGATTCTACAATTTCTAGGGCCACGCTTGGTCGCCGGTTTGGAATCGGTGGATGAAGATTGCTATCGCCGCATCGGCGATGGCTGGTCCGCCACCGTAACTCATCAGCCCGGCCACTTAGTCGCCGAAATCCAAGGCCCCGCGCCCCAAGATACCGAAGCTCGGTTGCGTCACCTGTTCGACGTGGCTGCGGACATCGGCCAGATCGAGGCGCACCTAGGCCAGTTCCCTTCCCTCGGCACCCACCGGCATCCGGGCCTGCGCCTGCCCGGTTGTTGGGACTCCTTCGAACTCATCATCCGCGCCATCTTGGGCCAGCAGGTGTCCGTCAGAGGTGCCGCCACCTTGTCTGCGAGGCTAGTGGAACGCTTCGGCCCTCCCACTGCAGCCGCGCTCGCCGACGCCGACGTCGGGCTCATCGGGCTGCCCCGGCAGCGCGCCGATTGCCTCCGCGCCGCCGCCCAGGCCAAGCTCGATGGCCGCCTAAATCTGGACGCCGCCTCACTCGAAGCCGTGAAGGGCATCGGTCCTTGGACGGCCCAGTATGTACTGATGCGCGCCCTCCACGACGCCGACGCGTTCCCGGCCAGCGACCTGGTGCTGATGAAGAAGTCCGGCCATCTCAGCCATCGCGCCCTCACCGCTGCCGCCGAGCCCTGGCGTCCTTACCGGGCCTACGCCGCCATGCACATCTGGAGGTCTTGACTCCTCCTTGAGCCTATGTAACTATAGTTAAGTTAAATAAGTTCACCATGCCTCAAAAGGCCCCGACTCAACGCTCGCTTCCTGAGCTGCACTCCTCAGTAGACCCGGCTCGGGCCATCGGGTTCTTCCGCCGCCTCTTCGCCTTCTCCGGCCCCGCCTACCTCGTTTCTGTCGGCTACATGGACCCCGGCAATTGGGCTACCGACCTCGAAGGCGGCGCACGCTTCGGCTACCAACTGCTGTGGGTGCTGGTGCTCTCCAACGCTATGGCCGTGTTGCTGCAAACGCTCAGCGCCCGCCTCGGCATCGTCACCGGCCGCGACCTTGCCCAAGCCTGCCGCGACACTTACCCGCGCCCGGTTACCTGGGCTCTGTGGATGTTGTGCGAAGTGGCCATTGCGGCTTGTGATTTGGCCGAAGTGCTCGGTGCCGCCATTGCCCTCAAGCTCCTTTTTGGGTTGCCCGTGCTCACCGGCGTCCTGCTTACCGCCACCGACACGCTGCTGCTGCTGTGGCTCACCCGTTACGGCGTGCGCATGGTGGAAGCGTTTGTGCTCGTGCTCGTCTTCACCATCGGCATTTGCTTCGGCATTGAGGTCTGGATGGCCAGCCCTCAATGGAGCGCGCTGGCCGCCGGGCTAGTCCCGCGACTTACTGACGAAAGTCTCTACGTGGCCATCGGCATTCTAGGGGCTACCGTCATGCCCCATAACCTGTATCTGCACTCGGCCCTGGTGCAGACTCGTCGCATTGGCGCATCGGTGGCAGCCAAACAAGAGGCCTGCCGTTTCAATTTTATTGACTCAGCCATCGCACTCAACGCCGCCCTTTTCGTCAACGCCGGCATCCTCATTATGGCCGGAGCGGTATTCTTCGACCGCGGCGTCAAAGTAACTCAAATCGAACAAGCCCATGTCATGCTCGCGCCGCTGTTGGGCACCAGTCTCGCCAGCACCCTGTTTGCTTTCGCCTTGTTACTCTCCGGCCAATCCTCCACGCTGACGGGCACGCTGGCGGGGCAGATCGTGATGGAGGGTTTCGTCAGCATTCGCCTGCGGCCTTGGCTGCGGCGGTTAATTACGCGGTTAGTGGCCATCGTACCCGCCGTCGTGATGATCATGATCAGTGGCGAAGGCGCTACTTACCCCTTGTTAATCCTCAGCCAAGTCGTGTTAAGCCTCCAGTTACCTTTCGCCGTGCTGCCCTTAATACAATTTACTAGCGACCGGGCCCGCATGGGCGAATTCACTAATAAGCTCTGGGTGCGGGTGCTAGCCTGGGCCGCCGCGGCGATTATCGTCAGCCTCAATCTGCGGCTGGCCACCCAGCAATTCGGCGAATGGGCCACCGTCGCCACCGGTTGGCGACTTACTCTGCTCTATGGGCTCAGCTTGCCCTTCGGCCTAGCTTTTATCGGCTTACTACTGTGGATTGCCTTGCACCCGGTGTTGCCGGTGTGGGCCAAGGGTGGCGCGCGCCACAGTACTTTGGTGAAGACGGTTCGCGAGGGGAGTATCGCCACGATGACTTACTCGTCCATCCTGGTACCGCTGGACCACTCCGAACAGGATCGGGCGGCGTTAGCGCATGCGTCTTCCATGGCCCGGTTGCATCACGCCAAACTCGCCTTGCTGCACGTCGAAGAGGGTGCCACCAGTTTCGTCTACGGCAGCCAGGCCAGCACCTCAGAAGTAGAAGAAGGCGAGCTCTACTTTGAGGAGATCGCGAGCCGCTTGCGCGAATCCGGGCTCGAAGTGCATGTGGAGGTCCGCCACGCGCCGGATCCGGCCCAGGCCATTATCAGTTACGCCCGAGAGTTGAAGCCCGACCTGATCGTGATGGCCGGCCATGGACACAAAGGCTTGAAAGACATCGCCTTCGGCACCACCATCAGCGCCGTTCGGCATGCGTTGCCGACGCCCGTACTCATCGTGCAAGCGTGAGCGGCGCTTGATTTGTTGCTTCGCTTTTGCTGCCACTATTGAGAACATCGCGGCGTCAGCCGTGGGGTGCCTTTTTATGCGATGGTCACCCCACGGCTGACGCCGTGGGCTAGAAACATTTGCCCACGAATACAGATTGAAAACATACGGTCAAAGCGCTAGCTTCGTTGCGACACTGGGGTCACGGCCTTCAGCGCGGTGTGCGTCTTAGAGAAGGCGGCCACCTTGACATCGACCAAACCAGCTAACTTGGTCGCGCGCATGACGTCCTCTTGGGTGATCGTCTTGACGCCCTTGGGATAGACTACCCAAACCGCTCCCGCCGGCTTTAACTTGGTGCGGATCTCGGCTAAACGGTCCAGGTCTGCTGGCTGCTCGGCGCCGAGAAACACAAGGTCCAAATCTCTCTTCAAGCGCTGGCCGGGAGCAGTAAGTTGCGCGAGAAACTCGGCATCCTGCACGCCCAGCACCACCAGACTCAGCCCGGGCTTGACGCCTAACTTATCCAGCAGCGACTTGGGGTTCCGAATCTTATCGGCCCACTTACTTGCGTGAGAGCCTAGATGGAGCACCACGCGCCCTAGGGAGAGTCGCCCATCCAAGGCCTCCACCGCGACGCCGGTGAGCGGGAGCTTCAGCCGGTAGTCCGCTCCGCGAAATAGAATGTAATCCGTTTCGAGCGATGCCTTACCCTTTCGCTCCACGCCTTCAATCGTTGCCCGACAGTCTACTTCAGCGCCCATCTTACAATTCTAGACGATTGTACGCCACTTACGAACCGCGACGGTAACGGGAGGGGGCCCGACGGCAGAATGTGCCCCGCCGCTTGCGCGGTGGGCTAGGCACGGATTAGAACGAGTAAGAAGTCGAGAGGTAAATTAGACGGGAGTGGGCTCCGGGGGTGGTGTGCTTGATGAAGGCACCGGGGACGAACTGACCGATGCCCGCGGAGATGGTGAAGCCGCCCCATTGGTAATTGGTGTAGAGGTCCAGTTCCTGACCGATATAACGGCCGGCGGTGCCGCTAGGGGAGCGGACGATGGCGCGGCCTTGGCCGTTGTAGACGGCGTCGCGGGGGTTGGCGAGCCAGGAAGAGTTATACATGAGCACCCAGTTCCAGGCCTTGTTGACGTTGAGCGTGGTGGCGGATTTCAGATTGTGGATGTTACGCCAGCCGAGTAAGTCGACGTGGCCGAATTTATCGTGGGCGGCGGGGTAGAGTTGATCGAAGGTGCCACTATGGCCGTTGCGGGGATCAGTACCGGAGGCATATTTATATTCGTTGGCGAAATCGAGGGACTTTTTGCGGACCGTGGTGCGGTAACCCAATTGGACGACTCCGCCGGCCGCGCGATGCGGCAGTAAGCCGACTTTGCCGTTCTGTAAGATGCCTTCGACGGTGATGCGGAAGTTACGCGGCAGGGGCACCGCCCAGCGGGAGCCGTAGAGGTTGATGCCGAGGGTGCCGGGTCCAATAAATCCGCCGGGGGAATTCTGATCGTGGCGGAGGACGTAGATATCGAAGACCTCTTTGCCGAGTAACTCGCGAAAGGTATTGTAAGTGCCCCAGATGCGGTCACCGAGCACGGGTTTATTGAAGCGATCGCCGCGGGGAACAATGGTGGAGAGCGTAAGAAACTCGAGCTTGATCTTCTTGGTGACATGATACAAACGGGCCGTGTCCCAGGTGCGCGCGGTGTAGGCCCACTGAGGGGAGCCGAGCAGACGGGTGTCACCGTAGTTGATCATCTGTCGTCCGATGGTGAACCCCGCGCCTTGCTGTTTCTTCGAGAAGAGTTCGATATAGGCCTCCTGTAGGTCGAGCGGGTCGCGGACATTGCCGGGGGCCGGCAGACCGTAGAAGGGGGCGCGGGTGTCCTGGGCGAGCACGGAGGCTTTGAACCAAGAGACCGGTTTGGCGGTGAAGCCGATCCGGGTACGGACGAAGTCAGCAGCCAAGTCGCGGTCGCGGCCGAAGACCGCGCCGGTGCGGTTTTCGGCGCGTTGCTTCAGTTCGAAGCGAAGTTGCAGGCGATCGCTAGTCTTCTTGGCGAGTTCCTGGTTGAGTTCGCGACCGGGGTCGAACTGCGCCAGGAGCGGCGTGAGGAGTAGCGAGCCAAGGAATGTGGCGCGAGTTAGCAAGTTCCGATGATATCTAAAGTCGGTCATGGTTCCTTTCTGGTTTCCCAAGGTGTTAAGTTAAGTTTGGATTAATGCCGTGACTGTGTCAGATTGGTGAGCGTCAGTGACAGCGAGGTTTGAACCAAATCAAATGAAACAATTACAAGTATCCCTATTCACCATGATCGCGTTAGCAGGAATGCTGAGCGCGGCACCGCAGGCGGCGGCCCCCGCCAAGACGAAGATGCCGGCGGCCGAAATGCCGGTTAAGAAAGAAGCCGCTAAGCCGATGGCGGCCGCGACGGTCGACATCAACTCGGCGTCTTTAGACGAGTTGAAGGCTCTGCCGGGCGTGGGCGATGCCTATGCTCAGAAGATCATCGACGGACGCCCCTACAAGGGCCGCAATGAGTTGCTGGACAAGAAGATCTTGCCCGAGGCGGTTTACGGCAAGGTCCGCTTGCTGGTGAAGGCTCGGCAGCCGAAGATGGCGAAGGCTGTCGTTAAGAAGTAGCTGACGATTTCTAATCGGGAAGACGCCCTGCGGCCTTGGCTGCGGGGCGTTTTTTGTTTTGACGAAACGAAGCCGGGAGTTGTTGATTCTATTGAGTTTTCCTTTCGCGCGGGGCGGTGCTGAGTTTTTGCTTCCGGGGGATGATGGTTAAGTCTTGGACGGGCCGGGGGCCCCGTCCTACTGAGGTTCCCATGGTTTGACGAAACGAAGCCGGGAGTTGTTGATTCTATTAGGTTTCTCTTTCGCGCAGGGCGCTGCTGGCGATTCGGGAGCTTCGACGGGCCGGGGGCCCGTCCTACTGCTTTGGGCGGGCGGGACGCCCACCCCACTGGGTGGTTAGTGGTGATGTTTAGAGTTTGACATGGGAGGGCGGACAACCTAGGGGTGAATGGGGGATTTTTTGTGGTAAGTGGTTTGATTGCTGCGGTTTAGCCGCGCAGAAAATCGTTGTGAACGGCTATTGTGAATCGGCGGATGTGGCGGAGACTTGGCTGCGCTGGGCGACCTGCATCGGATTTAGGGATCCGGCGTAGCCGGCGACACCGTTGAAGATCTGCTCGGCGAGCTTTTGGCGGTATTCGGGGCGGCGTAGGTTGGCCTCTTCGGCCGGGTTGCTGACGAAACCGATTTCGGTGAGAATGGCGGGCATGTCGGCACCGATGAGGACGATGAAGGGGGCGCGCTTGACCCCGCGGTTCCGGTTGCGGTTGCTGTCGCCGGTGACGAGGGCGTTCTGCACTCGGGTGGCGAACTCGCGGGACTCGTCGAGTTTCGCGTTCAAAGCAATTTTTTGGAGCAGGTCATTCAGTTCGTGGACGTTCTTGCGGGAAGATGAATTCTCACGACCGGCCACTTCCAAGGCGCCAGGCGAGGCGGAAAAGTTGAGGTAGAAGGTTTCGATACCGGCGGCGGAGTGGGCGGGCGAGGAGTTGGCGTGAACGGAAATAAAGAGATCCGCCTTCTTTTCGTTGGCCATGACGGTGCGTTGCTCGAGCGAAACGAAGGTGTCGTCACCGCGGGTGAGGATGACTTCAGCGCCCAGACTCTGCCGAAGAAGAGTGGCGAGGCGCTTGCTGACATCGAGGACGAGTTCTTTCTCGTGGAGGCCGGAGGCGCTGGAGGTGCCGTAGTCCTGACCGCCGTGGCCGGGGTCGATGACAATGCGACCGACTTTGAGACCGAGGGCACGGATCATGGAACGGTCCGGGACAGGGGTGCGATCGATGATAGGGGGCGGGATGACTTCGACGGGGGCTGAACGGCGGGGTAGACTGGCGACGATGGTGGCGGGTACCGTGCGCGGCAGCGGGTCTTCGATGATGGTGGCCTTGGCGACGATTGCTTTGGGGTTGGACCGCACGGGGCGAGCGGGGGGCAGAATGTAGCTGAGGGGCGAAGGGAGCACGAGGCGTTCCGGCAGGCGCGGATAGGGCGGAATCTCAAGAGACGAGATGACGATGAGCGGCTGACGTCGCACGGGCCGCACGGACAAGGTGGAAGGGTCAAACGGACGCGGCTTCTTGGTGGGAGGGGGCGATGCGTGGGCGATTAGCTCGGCCGGTTTGTCGATGGTTCGAGAGGGAGCGGTCCCGGAACGACGGAATTCGACGATGAGGCGGGGCGGATCGAGCGCGATGTTGGCTTTGAAGACGACCTCGGGGGATTCCATATCAAACACGAGCCGGGTGAGGCCAGGTTGATTCTCGGCGACGCGGATTTGCCGGATGTGGCGACCGCCAACAGTCAACTGGGCGTTGCGCTGTTTGCCCGCCGCTAAACGGGGCACGAAGTGAGGGAGGTCGAAGAAGACGCGATCAGGATTGTCAATGCGTTCGGTGTGGAAGACGGCTTCGTTGGACAACTCGATGACGACGCGGGTGACATCGTTTTCTGAAGTAAATCGGACGTCGCGCACGGATTGCAGGGACTGGGAATTTGCGGAAATGGTGACAAGTCCAGAGAGGGCTAAGAGCCCAAACCACCTTCGCCAATGCCGGCTGGTTGCCATGACCAATAGTCTACCTTGTCCTAGACCCGAATGAGAGACGACGTACCCCCATGAGGAGGGTGAGGCTATTCGTTAGCCTGCCGCAATGTTATATGGATCCGCCCCTCGCCGTCAACGAATTCTTGTAAAACCGGTGGCAAAGGCGTTGGTTTTACAGAGGGGGCGATGACGAGCGGGGTCTGCGTTTGCTGGCGACGCGCGAGGCCGTAGTACCGGCCAACCTTGTAGACGTAATCCTGGGTCTCCGCGTATGGGGGGATCCAGCCGTACTTACTGACCGCGCCTTCACCGGCATTGTAGGCGGCGAGCACGAGCCGCTCGTCGGAAAACAGGCTTTGGAGGTACTTCAAGTAACGGATGCCGCCTTCGATGTTTTGCTCGGGATCGAAAGAGTTTTGGACGCCATATTGGCGGGCCGTGGAGGGGATCAACTGCATGAGCCCTTCGGCGCCTTTGGGCGAGACGGCGTAAGGGTTGTAGTTGCTTTCGGCGCGAATGACGGAGTGGACGAGGAGAGGGTCGAGGCCGTGAAGCTTGGATTTCTGCTCGATGATCTCGCGGATGCGCTCGGGTGGCGGGGGCATTTTGGGGAGGGGGCGGATGGGTGCGACGAGTCCGGAGGCGGAGATGCTGCGGGGCTCGATAGTTTGCGGTTCGAGGATGGGCGGGACGATGGTGAGGGTGGCTCGGGCAGCGGCGGCGGGGATGGCCGCCGGGAGGGTGAAGGTGGAACGTAGGAGGCGGCCGGTTTTGGGGTCGAGGCGGAGTATGGTCTTCTCTCTCGTGGTCTTCACTCTGCTGTTTGGCGCGAGATCGCCGGCCCAGGAGGCGAGGGTGAGGCAGGCGAGAATGGTGAGGCGAGTCAAGGTGATTCTTATCAATGGATTATAGCAGGATGGTATGATTTTTAGGTGACTGGGAGCCAGTGCCAAGGGTTTGTGTTGTGCGGCGGACGCAGCCAGCGGATGGGGCGTGACAAGGCGTTGCTGCCATTTGGCGGAGTGCCGTTGGTGGTGCATGTCGCGCAGATGGTGGCGGGGGCGACGGGATCGGCGACACTGGTAGGTCCGCGGGAGCGCTATGGGGAACTGGGCTGGCCGTTGGTGGAGGACGAGGTGAGTGGGGAGGGTCCGCTGGGGGGACTGATTGCGGCGCTGGCCGCGTCGACGGCGGAACGAAGCTTGGTGGTTGCTTGCGATATGCCCTGGCTTGAAGTGAAGAGTTTGCGGGCGCTGATGCAGTACGTTTCCGACGCCGATGTGGTGGTGGCATGCGGTGAGCGGGGCATCGAGCCGTTGTGTGCGGTGTACCAACGGCGCTGTTTGCCGCTGTTGCGATCTGCTTTGCGTGAGGGCGAGCGGGCGGTTCGAAGGGTGCTGGGTCGGCTGGTGGTGGAGGAATGGATGGTGCCCGATACGCGCCTGGTGACCAACGCGAATACGGCTGGGGAATGGGCCGTTGTCGAGAGTGGGGGCTAGATGGCTGAAGAGTTTCCGCACTACATCGAATTTCGGCACGTGTATAAGACGTTCGACCGGCCGGTTTTAGTCGATACCAATTTTGAAGTAAACGCGGGCGAGACGGTGGCTATCATCGGGCGGAGCGGCGTGGGGAAGTCGGTTTCGCTGGGGCATATTATGGGTTTTTTGAAGCCGGATGAGGGTCGGGTGATTGTTTCGCATCGGGACATTACGGACTTCACGGATAAGGAAATGCGGCAAATCCGGCGGAAGGTGACGATGGTTTTTCAGAACGGCGCGCTGTTCGATTCGTTGACGGTGGGCGAGAACATCCTATCTTCGTTGGAGTTACGGGATGATTATGATTCCGAAAACAAGGAAGATGTGGTGAATGGGTTGCTGGAAATGGTGGACCTGCTGGACACGCGCGATCTGTACCCGACCGATTTAGCGGTGGGGTACAAGCGGGCAATCGCGATTGCGCGGGCGCTGGCGGCACAGCCGGAGTGCATTCTTTACGACGAGCCGACGACGATGGTGGATCCGATTATGTCGGAGCACTTGGGCGATCTGCTTTTGCGTTTGAAGACGCATCTGCAGTTGACGTCGATTGTGGTGACGC
>JAYVRS010001092.1:0-3045 GCA_043776185.1 Bryobacteraceae bacterium
TGCGGAGCAATCAGTAGAATCCTCATGCGGTTTGCCTCCGGGGCAGCATCCACTCAAACAGCGGAGTGAGTAACAGCAACGAACCGGTAGTCACGACAAGTTTCAACCAACTGATATCGAAGGTGCCCTCGTTAAATAGGAATAGGAAGACGCCAAACACGGCCAGTGGCACCACCGGACCCAGCCTCCAAGCCCGCGCCGACATGCGCTCAAAAGTCCATTGGCAAAACAGCGCGAACAGCGCCGGAATCGCCACCGCGAGGCCCACCCCTCCCAACACAAACCCCGCGCCCATCAGACCCGGAGCGCTCAAATGGCCGCGCACGCCAGCCCCAAAGCCGGCCACCGCTTCGGTATACCAGCGCGTAAAACCGGATTCGCGCAAAGTGACAATTTTGGTGACATCGATTTGTTCGACGTCAAAGCGTTCGCCGCCGTAATGGAGGCTGGTGAGTAGCGAGGTGTAACCGATGAACCGCGAGGCCACCAGTAAGGTGGAGGCCACCATGTCGGATTCCTCGGAAGCCGAAAAGGCCATCTTGATACTGTCCGAAGTCGAGTAGCCCATGTTACTGCGGAGTGTGCGGATGGAGGTCATCACCGGGTAGAGCACCAGGCCGAAAGCGATGGTGGCTGTCGCAAAGCTTATGGCGCGCTTGCGGGAGACGCCGAGCCAGGCGTAGAGCAGAATCACTTGCAGCATTTGCAGTACGACATAGCCGCGGCTGGTCATCATGGCCGTTTCAATCAAGGCGAGCGTAAAGTAGATTGCCAAGCTGGCGCGGCTCAAGAAAGTAATGCCGTTGCGCAGCGCGCGGGCGTGGATGGCGAGTAACAGCAGTGGAGCGAAGGTGACGAGTAAGTGATAGACCACTCCCCCCAGCCGGTAGTCCATGGCCGCGTCGGTGTTGGTCAACGAGCCGATATTGAAGGCCAATTGGAGCGGCAAAGCCACGCCGATCGCGGCGATGGCCAATAGTAAGAGCATCAGGAGCGGCCGCCGTTCCTGGCCGCTTGAGCGATGGGTGGCCAGACCCAGCGCCGTCACCGCGGCCGGCCAACTGCGACGTGCCTGTCCCTGCGCCGCTAGCCACGCGCACAGCGTGCCGCACATGAGCGTGAAACCCAACGTGATCAGCCGCAGCGCGCGCAACTGGATCTCGTCGGAGGTGACAATCGGTTTGATGGTGAGCATCCGCAGTAAGCCTTCGTAATCGGGGGACTGGTACATGTAGGCGACCAGGAAGAACTGCATCTGGTAGTTGAGCAGGTAGAGCACCACTAAGCTCCACGCCGCGAGTAAGACGCCACGGCGATCGCGCAACGTGGCCAGCCAGAAGCCAGCCAGCGCCAGGGCCGTGGCCGACATTGACAGGAGAATGGCGAGCGTGGCGCCGGCTTCAACCAGCCAGGACAGAGCGACGATCACCAAGGCGAAGAGACAAAACAGGAGGGGCATGTTGGTTTAGTAAGTCGAGTAAGTGGGCGGCGTGGTGCGGCCAGGTATGCCGGGCGAGCACCTGTTGGCGGGCGAGCCGGCCCAATTCGGCGCGCTCGGCCCGCAGGCGGTAGAAATATTCAATCGAGTCGGCGAGCGCTTCAGCGTCACCGGCGGGGACGACGCCCGAGTAGGGTTCGCCGGCCACCGCTTCGGCGGCGCCGGTGCGGTCGCTGACGACAACGGGTAACTCGCAAGCCATCGCCTGCAGGACGACGAGGCCGAAGCCATCGGCCAGCGAGGGCAACACAAAGAGATCGCACTGCGAGAGGAGAGCCGGTAAGTCACTTTGCGGTACCCCGCCTACGATGCGCACGCCCGGGGCGCTTTCGACGGGCAATTGGCCTGCGCCGATCAGCCACAATTCGGCGTGCGGCAGGGCCAGCTTGCGCCAGGCGTCGAGCAGAATGTGAATGCCTTTATTCCGGGTAAGCGAGGAGACCAGGACCACGCGATAGGGCCGGGTTTTGTCATCGGGCAGACGGCGAAAGCGGTCGGGGTCAACACCGGGCGCGCAAACCATTACCTGCGATCCGGCGACGCCGCCCGCGACCAAGCTGCGTTTGGCAAGTTCGCTTAGGACGAGCACACCGCGCGCGCAAATGAACTCTTCCTGCTGCCGGTCGATGAGCCATGGGTGCCGGTGGTTGCCGGGGAAGTCTCCGGGTTGCGTGGAAAAATAGTCCGCTACTTGCCCCTCATGCAGGCTGCCATGATCGACGATCACCGGCCGGCCGGCTTCGATGGCTTCGCGGGCAAAGGCAGAGTTGATCTTGACTAAGCCGGGCAAGCTGGGCAGGGCCTGGGTTAGGAGCCGGCCGGCCAGCGAGAAAGTATGGCGCGAGGGGGCGAGTAGGCGAGTGGCGGCGAGCCAGGGTGCGGGGCGCAGCCGATCGGCCGGTAGCCCTTCGGCGAGCAATCGCCGGCGCGGATAGTCGGTGACGAGGGCGTCGAGCGCGCCTAGGTTCGCCAGGGCTCGAGCTTGTTCAAAGAAGTGATAGCGGCCGATGGAGGCGACGATCATGCCGTGGCCTCCATTCGCCCGAAGCGCAAGGCGCCAGCGAAGCCCAGCGCCAATAAGGCTTGGGTCGCGACCATTAACCAGGCCATGCCGTTGGCTTTGGGTTCGATCAGTAACATAGCCATCAGCACGGTGGCGGCGGCGCTGAGCACGACAGCGAGAAAGAGTTTGTCGCCGCGTTCGGCCAGCAGCCAGGTGGGCCCTAGCGCCTGACTTAGGCCCGTTAAGGGTCCGAGGGCGGCGAGAATGCGCAAGACACCCACGGCGGGCGCGAAGCGGTCACCGAGCAGGAGCGGCACCAGATACGGCGCGCCGACGAAGAGCGCCGCGCCCAGCGCGGTTCCCGTGACGACCAGCGCCCCGGTGCCGCGCCAGGCTAGATTTCGTTTTGCGCCCGAGGACAGAGCGCTGAGGCGCGGGAATAAGGTAAGGGTTAAGGGATCGAGAAAGCTGAGGGCGGCTTTGGCGACGCGCTCGGCGGCGGCGTAGTAACCCACCACTTCGGGAGCCGCTACGCAGCCGAGTA
>JAYVRS010001093.1:0-3044 GCA_043776185.1 Bryobacteraceae bacterium
GTGAAAACCAATTGTATCGACAACGCCAAGAAGATCTATTGGGATATTCGCCCTCACCCCCATTTTCCGACGCTCGAATTTCGGATCATGGACCTGCCGATGCGCCTGGAAGAGACGCTGGCCATCGCTGCGCTGTGTCAAGCGACACTGGCCAAATTATGGAAGTTACACTCCAATAATCAAGGCTTTCGGCTCTACCGGCGTCTGCTGATTATGGAGAATAAGTGGCGCGCCGCCCGCTATGGCCTGGATGGCAAGCTGATTGACTTCGGCAAGCAGATCGAAGTACCCATGCGCGAGCTGATGCTGGAGTACCTGCACTTCATTGACGACGTGGTGGATGAGTTAGGTTCGCGTAACGAAATCAACTATGTCTATAAGATGCTGGAAAATGGCAGCGGTGCCGACCGGCAGTTGCGGGTGTTCCGCGAAACTGGCGACTTAAAGCAGGTCGTCGACTATATTATTTCTGAAACCGAGGCTGACTTATTTACTAAGCCTGCGTCCGAGGCGGTGGCCACTTCATGAACTTCGCAAATCTCTCTTTTGATCCCGAACTTACTCCCGGGGCGCGCAACGCCATCCGGACCTGCCTCCGCGTCAATCCCGCCGAGCGCGTCACCGTCATCACCGACGAGGTGAGCCAAGAGATTGCGGCCGCCCTGGTGCGCGAGATCGAAGAGGTGGGTGCCCGCTACGCCGCCTTCCTCTTGGAGGACCATTGCCAGCGGCCCTCCCCCGATATGCCGCCCGTGGTGCTGGCGGACATGGAACAGAGCGAAGTGAGTATCTTCGCCGTGGTGGCGCAGCCAAACGAACTGCAGAGCCGCATGCAAATGACCGATGTCGTCAATCGCCGCCAGATGCGCCACGCGCACATGGTGAACATCGAGAAGCGCATCATGATGCAAGGCATGCGCGCCGACTTCGCCAAAGTCGACGAATTGACCGCCAAGATTCGCGCCATTGGCGCAGGCGCCAAATACATTTACGCCAAGACGCCGCATGGCACTAACATCTCCGCCCGCATGAATCCCGACTATAAGTGGATCAAGACTAGCGGTATTATCTCGACCCAAAAGTGGGGCAACCTGCCCGGCGGCGAAACCTTCACCACTCCGGGCGAAGTAAATGGCGTCTTTGTGATTGACGGCGTGGTGGGCGACTATCTCTGCGCCAAGTACGGTGACTTACGCGAAACGCCACTCACCATCGAAGTGAAGGGCAACCGTCTGGTGGCTGCCGAAAGCAAGAACGGCGAATTGCGTGATGAATTCTGGGAGTACACGCATCGGGATGAGAACTCCGACCGCGTAGGCGAGTTTGCCATTGGAACTAACTTAGCGCTCGAAGACGTCATCGGCAATATTCTGCAGGACGAGAAGATTCCTGGCATCCACATCGCCTTTGGAAACCCTTACGGCGCCCACACCGGAGCCGATTGGTACTCGTCAACGCACATTGACGTAGTAGGTCGCGATTTCGACATCTGGGCCGATGACCGCCAGATCATGAGAGCCGGTAAGTTTACGGCCGACTTACTACCGGCCGCCGCTTAACGCTTCAGCTTTTTGATCATTCGCAGCTCATTCTTTTGGCCGGGAATGATCTGGTAATGCACGTCGTCCATGATGGACTTAATCAACCGCAGACCCAGCCCGCCATTCTTGCGTTGCGCGACGAGCTCTTCGAGGTTCAGTTGCCGGATGCCACCCGGGTCGAAAGAGTTACCCGTATCGACGATCTCGATTTGGATCTTCTCGGCGTCCAGCAGCGCGCGGACGGTGACTTCTTGGCTGGGGTCCATGCCGTAGGCGTGTTCCACCACGTTGGCACAGGCTTCGTCAACGGCTAATACCAGCTTCATCGTCTCGGTCTCGGTCAGGCCCGCCATTTCGCCGATCTTGCCGACGAAGTCGCGAATCATAGCCAGGTTCTCTGAGTGAGAGGGAACGTGGAGCTCGAAAGATTTCTCAAGAGTGGGCATGCTTAGTTCCTATTCGGGCGGCCGGACGCCATCGGCGAAATGGGCCAGGGCGGTGGGGACATCGTCGACGATATCAAAGAGGGCGGGGAAGCCCAGTACCTCGAATACCTGATACACCTTGGGCACAATGCCGGCGAGCTTGACATCGCCGCTCGCCGCGCGGATCTCTTCAATGAAACTCATGAAGACGCCCAAGCCGGCGGAAGAAATGTAAGTGAGCTTCGCGCAATCTACCGCGATCTGGTTGCGGCCCGCCGTATGCTCCTCTTGAATGGCTTTTTCAAATTGGGGAGCGGTGTGGGCATCGAGATACCCGTCGAGCGCGAGTACAACCACGCTGCCTTTTTCGGTACGTTCTACAGTAAATGCGTTCGGCACGATTTTTTAGTTTGCCCTCCAGGCGAGCTTCTCCATCTTAAACCCTCACCACGAATAAAGTCATGTCGTCATGGGGCGGGGCCGCGCCGATGAAGTTGCGCACGGCATTGAGGATGGCTAGTTCGGTGGCCCGGGCGTCACGGCCATCGCAGCCGTCGACCACGGCTTGCAGGCGATCTTCGCCAAACTGCTCGCGCGCTTCGTTCATGGCCTCGGTGATGCCGTCCGAGTAAAGTACGAAGGCATCGCCGGGCTCTAACTCGATCTGCTGGAGGCGCAAGGCGCGCTCAAACAATAGGCGGCTGGTGAGGCCGAGCCCCATGCCGGGCGGCGTGAGGTACTCGCTTACTCCGCGGCTGGCCCGACGCCATAACGGAGGGTTGTGGCCGGCGCGGGCCAGTTCCACGCGCCGCTCGGCGGGTGAGAAAAAGACGAGCGCCATGGTGACGAAGATCTTGCGCTTGCCGGCGGCATAGAGGTGTGAGTTGAGCTGCGAGAGCGTGGAGAGCAGGTCGTCGGAGTCGCGCCCGGCCGCGGCCAGAAAGCCCTTAGTGAGGGTCATGTAGAGCGAGGCCGGTACGCCTTTGCCCGAGACATCGGCAACGCCAATGGCATAGCGGCCGTCCCCGGTAGCATAGAAATCGTAGAGGTCGCCGCCCACATCGCGCGCGGGGATGCA
>JAYVRS010001094.1:0-3043 GCA_043776185.1 Bryobacteraceae bacterium
AACGGCACGTAAGTGATATCGGCCACCCACAATTGATTCGGCCCGGTCAATTGCGTGTTTCTGGCCAGATGCGGATAGACGACCAGTAAGTGCTGGCTATAAGTGGTACGCGAAATAAACTTATTCCGCCGTAAGCTGAGTAAGTTGTTCTCCCGCATCAGCATCCCGGGCGCCGCGGGCTAATTGCCCAATCGTCACGCCGCAACCGCCGGCAAATTCACCGGTAACCCTCCTTGGTCTCAAAAAGCTCCCCCACTCCAACCGTCTTTATCCCAAAGTAAAGGTTCAGGTGCGTCACAGCTACTCGAGCCGCATTCCGACGCAGTTGCAGGATGGCGACCTGGAACTGGGCGTCTTCACCTACGACCCCAACGACGAGCGGCTGGTCTCCACTGTCATCTACACCGACCATTTGGCTTTTGTTTATTCGGCCAAACACCGTTTCGCCGACCGGACCTCGCTGTCGATCACGGAGCTCCATATGGAGACCTTTATCGCCCACAACGTGCTATCGCCCTATCGAGAAGTGGTGTTGCGCGAGTTCCAGCGCCACAAGGTACCGCTCAACATGGATGTCGAGCTGCCGATCCGGCTCGTCTTCCCGGCACGGCGTAACCTGTCCCATGCCGCGAAGGCCTTCCTGGAACTGGTGCAAAAAGACGCTTAGGCTTCGCCCGGATTTTCCGCCAGGAACCCGACGAACCTGAGCACCCAGAACCATTGTCTTGAACGAGATCGCCAGGTTCGTTCTGAACATTTGTTTTCAGGCAGCGCGGGTTTGGGTGGCAGGGTTGCCGCAACAGCGCTTGTATTTGAGGGGACTGCCGCAGGGGCAGGCGGCGTTGCGCCCGACTTGGATGGGTTTCGGGGCAACTGCCGTCGGCGGCGGGTTGATGATCTCGGCCACGCAGAGGTCGGCGTGCAGTTTTTCGAATTGGGGGTCGGCCAGGGTGGCTGAGAGTGACGTGGGGCGTTGAGCTTCGACGATTTTGACGATCTCCATGGCGGCCTTCAAGCGAACTGAGGCGGAGACGGATTCGTCACTCAGCAACTGTCGAAAAGTGTTGATGGCGAGGTCGGCCAGGTCGCCGAGTTCGTCGACCAGGCGGTCGGCGCGCTGCTGGCGGAGCGTGAGATAGGCACGGGCGAAGTCCGGGAGGGTGCGGGTCCAGAGGTGGACGGTGGTGCGGTGAATGCCGGCTTCTTTGGCGGCGGCGGTGACGGAAAGGCCCGCGACGAGGCTTTGGAGCACTTGGACCTGAATCGGCGTCAGGGTGTCGAATCGTGTTGATGGCGTGGTGGAAGTCATTGGTCTGTACCCGATTTGATATTACTCTCCTGGATGGTAGTTTCCCGCGACGAATTCCCGATAAGTTATTCAAAAGATTGATTTCAAAAAATTGAAAATCGCCGTGATCCACTGGTGGAACTTGGAAGGAGGGCCGATCACCCGCCTGACTAGGTAAGGGCTAAAGCGTCAGCACGTAGGCCACGACATCTTCCCGCTGTTGCTCGGTCAACCCGTCTTTGAAGGCGGGCATGGATTCCTGTCCCCGAGTGACCAAGTCCAGAATCACCTCGTGCGTTGCCGGACGGCCGCTGGGTAGTTTCCCCTTTTTGACGCCCTCGAGCCCTGGGCCATCCTTGGTCTCGTTGTTTTCTGCGTTATGACATTCGGCGCATTTCTGTTGGAAGATCGCTTTTCCCGCAGCCGGATCAGCTTTTTCCGGAGCGGCGGACATCAACATCGCGACCAACACCGATAGCCCCACACTCGCCAGCACTCTCATTTCCGGGTGGCTCCCACCACGGCGCGAATCATGCCGTCGCTTTTGCTTAAAATATACAACTCGCCGGCCAAATCGGTGGCCAAGCGAATATCGGAGCGTCCGCCCGGCAACCGCCCGAATCCCGGCAGATGTTCGGCCTTCCCGCCGCGCTTATGATATTCAGCTTCGATGATGGCGGCCATGTTTCCGTAAACCTCACCGTTGCGCGCAATTTTCACTTCATGAATGGCCGCCATCGTTTTCGGATCCGTATCGTCAGCGGCTAACATCTCCTGAAAGTCGGCCCACCAAAGCTTGCCAGTGGTGATGTCGCCAAACAGGAACTTGCCGCGCAACTCGGGAATTGCCTTGCCGCGATAGACAAACCCGCTCGCAATCGCGTCGCCGCCCACGCCGCGCACATGGTTGTAGGCAATCACCGGATAGCGCGGCGTTACGCTGCCCTGCGTGGCCGACTCGTCGATCCGCACCGGAATCTTGTCCTCATCCGGCACTGCGGTCAACGTGTTATCCGCCTTCAGTTGCTGCGGACCCTCGCGCTCCGAATAACCGTAGTTCGCGCCCTGGTGAATGATGTCCACAGTCTCCCAGGTCCGCAGACCAATCACCAAAGTAATCAGGCGCGGATTCTTCGGGTCGGCCGGGTCCACGTCCCAGGTGAGCCGGTGGGGATTGCGCAGACCGTAAGCCCAAATCTCTTTGCGCGCTCCGGTCATCAACGCAAATGGATTGTCGCTCGGAATCCGGTAGCGGCCATTTTCGCTCACGGTACTCGAGGACGTGCGCTCCTTTAAATCCGGGATGATCCGCAGAATTTTTCCCACTAACATGTCCAGCCGCTGCGGGTTATGGCGAATCTTACTCTTTTGTTCTCCCGAACCGCCATCCCCGCACGCGACATACATCACTCGCCAATCCGCATCACCACGCTTGGCGGCCGGGTTGAAGGCGAGGTCGCCCATCGGATGAATGCGGCCGTTATACTGCAGCCGCATCAACTCTCTCGCCGTCCCTTCAAAGGTGGTGTTGGAGATGTTGGAATCCGTCCACTCCACCAGCACGGACTCAGCCTGGGTATCGCCGAAGGTCGAAATCGGTGGCGTGGCGGTGTAACCTGCCAATTTCAAGCCCGGGAAATTCTGATTGTCTGGAACGGCCGAAACCGGAAGGGTGGGGTCTTCTAAGTGGATGGTGTAGAACTTACCATTGCGGGCATAGTCGGGATCGAACGCAAAACTAATAAATCCGCTCGC
>JAYVRS010001095.1:0-3041 GCA_043776185.1 Bryobacteraceae bacterium
GTGGCGAAGGGGTTGACGTCGCGAGTCCAGGAGTTGCCGCCATCGAGCGACGCGATCACGCCCAGGTCGGTGCCGAGGTAGAGACGTTGGGGGTCGAGCGGATCGACCAGAATAGTGAAGACGGGGAGGTCGGGAACGCCGCTGTCGCCTTGGCGATCGATGCCTTGCCAGTTGCGGCCGCCGTCGATGGAGCGATAGACATGATGCTGCCCGGCAGCGGTGTTGAACTGGCTGTAAGTGGCGTAGACGATATCCGAATTGGTGGGGTCGAAGGCGAGGCCAGGGACGTAGCCGGGGCGCGGGCGGGTGGCCTCCCAAACGGTATCGCCATTGGCGGCGAGCGCATCGTTGGCCCGTAGGATAAACCCTTGGCTGGTGGCAAACATCACGCGTTGCGGGTCAGACGGGGAGACGGCGATGGCGCTCACCGTGCCTTGGGCGGTGGTGAGTTCGGTGGACATCACCTCCCAGTTGTCGGCCTGGTTGGTGGTGCGATAGAAGCGACGGGCGCCCGCGTAGAGGCGGTCGGGATTGGTAGCGTCCATCGCCAGGGGAGCGATGAAGGAGAAATTCGCGGCGGGTTCGGCGATGCCGCGTAGCGTGGCGGTGAAAGTGCGGCCGCCGTTGCGGGAGCGCGCGAGGCCAAAGTTCTGGGTAGACGCGAAGAGCACGTTGGCGTCGCGCGGGTCGACGGCGACCGCCGCCCCATCGCCTCCACGCAGGCGAACCCATTCCCCTTTGCCCGCCAGGGTGCCGCGCATGGTGCCGTTGTCTTGCTTGCCTCCGAAGAATGCGCCCCCACCCGGCATTACGGTGCCAGAGTAGAACTGGGTGCTCTGGTAGCCGCCGTGCAAAGGACGCCAATGCACGAGATTGCTGTTGGTGCAGGCGGCACGCGGACCCACGGCCAGCGCGGCACGGGCGGACTCGGAGAGGTACACGCCGCCATCGGTGAGCGCGTATAGGTTGGGCTTGGCGGCCCCATCGTAGTCGGGCGGAAAGACGAGTCCGTGGACGTCGGCGTGCGCGCCTTTGAGTCCATCGGCCGCTTGCCAAAAGGAGGCGATGCCCCAGTTACGGCCGCCGTCGTCGGAACGATAGATATCGATGCCGCCTACAAAAACACGGTCCGGATCCTGGGGATCGACGGCGATGGCATTGTGAATCCAGCCTTGGCCACCAATGCTACGCTCCCCGGTGGAGCAGACGTTCGAGAAGAAGGCCTGGTTGCTCGACAGCAGTGACGTGTTCAAAGGCTCGGGGTCGTCATTGGTGACGCGCGGCTCCCAGGTGTTCGGGTCGCCGTTGGTGGTGGAACGGTAGACGCCTTGCAGCGCGTTTCGCCATTCCACTTTGTCGTCGCCGTTGCTGGCGGTGAGCGCATAGATGGTGCCCTGGCTGGATGGGGCCAAAGCCAGCGTGGTGTTGCCCATGGCAGGTGAGGTAAATACGGGTTGCCAGGGAGCGTCGCTAGCGGCATCGGGATGGCGAAAGATGGCGGCCGCGCCGGCGGCGGCGGTGCCGGCGGCGGAAGTGCCGCAGGCCGCGAAGAGGTAGTCGGTGGCTTGGTCGGTACGGGCCACCATGTCCTGGCAGCCGTTTTGGGCACCGGTACCGCGATTGAGCACTTGGGTCCAGTTCTGGCCACCGTTGGCGCTGCGAAAGATGCCCGTCCAGGTGGCGGCATAGAGGCGATTGGGGTCGTGGCGGCTAACGCTGATCTTGTTGATGTAGCGGAAATGCAAGCCTGGTGGAATGCCCAGTTGCTGCCAGGTGGCTCCGGCATCGCGCGATCGATAGATGCCGGCCCCGCGGATGGCGGTGCCGAAGACGTTGGTGCCGGAAAGCGTATTAAACCAGAAGCCGGTTCCGACATAGAGAGTGTCGGGATTCACTGGATCGAAGGCGAGCGCTCCAATGCCCAGCGACGGAAAAAGGTCAGTCAGCGGGGACCAGTTGCGCCCGCCGTCGACGGTTTTCCAAACCCCGCCCGTGGTGGCACTGACGTACATGATGAGCGGGTTGGTGGGATGAATCAGTAGATGGCGCGAACGGCCACCTTGGTTACCTGGGCCCAGCGGCTCCCAACCGCCCAGGTCGATGTGGCGTTCACTCGTTTTGCGGATGGGCGCGCCCGAAAGAGGGACGACGGGCATGCGGTCGAGCCGCCTTTGGGCCACCTGGTATTTTTCGTAAGGCAGATCGGGAACGCCGGCACCCACGCGTTTCAACAGATAAAACTCGGCGGCCTTATCCGGCTCGTCGGTCGGCATGGACTTCACCCGCTTGGTGACGGCCTGAGTGGCGGGGGGCAGGGCTGGCTGCAGCTCAACATTCTGCGGTAAAGGGGGCACTACCAGGCGGACCAGGCGGGTGGGCTTCGCGCAGGAACCGATCATGAGCATCCCCAGGATGCTGACGCGTGTCAGATGGTGGGCCATTTGTCCCTAGGATAGCGTGGCGCCCCAAGTAGTGCCCTTTAGGGGAGTGAGTGGCAGCCTCTTTTGATCTCAGAGCCCGTTAGTCGCCTACGGCTTGAAGACTCGGGGCCATCTCCAGCACGGCGGCCTCCGGCACGGCGGCCTCCGGCCTTGGGGCCTCCGAACTGTTTGGAATCAGCATCACCTGGACCTGGAATTCCTCGCCTTGGCAGAGAAATGGCACGACGGTCCATTGGTTTTGCTTTTGGTGGCGCGTGGTGAAGTTACAGCCATAGACGACCGTGGGGATGCTGAGGTCCAAGGGGCCAACCATCGCCTCCGCACTCGTTTTGATGTTGCCCATGATCATGTTGGCTACTTCGCCCATCGCGTCGAGCACGTCGTCGTTGACGGCTTGGTATTCATTGCCCAGCATCGCGCCGGCAATGGTGCAGGCGAGCGTGGCGGAGCAGTCAACGCTCCCATTGCCGATCCACGGGCCGGCCAAGCCAACCAAAGCGGCGACTCCCAAACTGGGTCCCATTTTGCCTTGGGCAATGCGCGGCTCACGGGCCGTCACCTCTAAACCCAGCATCGTCGAAAAGACACCCTCGGTAGACT
>JAYVRS010001096.1:0-10310 GCA_043776185.1 Bryobacteraceae bacterium
TTGTCGATTCCGTTTCTCATGCTGTTCGTATGCGGCTACTTTTGGGCTGGTGGTTCTACGCTGTGGCAAGAGTGGCAAGGGAAGCTTCGTTTCGAGCGACAGCAGCAGGAAGCGCTGGAACTCGAAAAGGCTTAGCGGCTTGCCCGCTCTACGGTGCCGAAGCGAAGATGCTCGCGAGCCGGGAGAAGATCGTGCTCACGGCAGGCATGAGATTGGTGGGAAGCACTACATAGATCGCGATCACCACGAAGCCGGCCAACATGGCGTATTCGATCAAGTCTTGGCCGTGGTCAGCCTTAACGAAATCTCGTATCCATTGCGCGCCCGGCCATGTATCCCGAGCGATTCGGTCAGTGTATTTATTCATGATCTCCACTCTATCTGAACGGCGGAAAGTCCCTTAAAAAGCCCTTAACAAGATAGTGCCTTGGTACCGTTACAAAAACAACAATGGGCAAACCCTAGGAGGGGAGGATTTTACCCCTAAAGGTCTAGTCCTCCGATCCTAGTACGGATGAGCTAAGCGATGCCCTCTAAGGGTCGGCCTTAGGGATTTAGTTGCTGCGGAATACGCCGTACGGTGAAGTTCACCAGCCGGATGGAATCCGTGCCGGCGGTCACCAGGCGGGCCCGGAACTGCAAGGACCCGAAGGTGCCGGGCGTGAACGGGACTTGGCTAAACGTGGCGAGTGGGGCGAGGCTAAAGGATTGGGCCAAGAAGGATGCGACGTCCGTCCCCAAGCCGATGCTGAGGGTCATGGCAAAGACATCGTCGCCGGTCTGGACGAGGCGCCCGGCCAAGGTGGCGGTGCCGGCCCGGACATCGATTTCGGCGGTACTGGTGCTGCCGCTATGGAGGAAATTGGCTTCAATCTGTAGCCGATCTCCAGCACCCACGTAGCCCGCCGGTAGCGTGCAGGTGCCGAGCTCGGTGAAGGCGGTGCTGCTCGTCAAGGCCCCGGCATTCGAACACACGACTTGTTCAGTGGAATGGGTTTGGCCAGCCTCGAAGGTTTTGCGGGATCGGGTGTTGGTATTAAACCAGCTGTCCCCGTCGGTGAGAATCGTGGGACTGGGATCGTTGGCCGTACCCACGTCGCTGAAGCCTGCCCGGCCGTTGGTGGAATTGGTGAGGAGACGCTTCACGTTGAATCCGCCGTCGGCGTTGATGAAGGCCAGAGCTTGGCCGGCATTCGAGATCCACGTCTGCAGCGGTACGGATCCTTGGCTAATGCCGCCCCGGACCGTGAGTTCGGTAATGCCGGCGCTGGTGGCATCGTGAACGTTGAGCGTGGAGCGTGCCGTGTTGTTGCCGATGGAGAACCTGCGCTGCAGACTGTTAAATACCAGCGTGCTGTTGTTCTGCCCAACATTGCCATTGGAATCGGTGAACGGAACTGAGCCGGGCGTGAAGCCGGTGAAGATGCAGGAGCCCCAGACGGCGTCGCTACCGTTGGAGGTGAGGCAGCGTCCGGCCTGACCGAGAGGCAACTGGGTCCAACTGGGAACCTGCCCTGACCCGCCGACAATCAATCCCCCACGCGTGGGCGCGGCCGGCGTGGTGTCGCTGTGGAGAGTGCTAAGGAGGGCATGGCCGGTGGCGGCGTTGCTGCCGGGCGTGCGATAGTAAGCATCCAGAATGTCATCGGGCTGAGGAATGGCCCACGGATTAAACGTGATGGTGGGCCCATTGAGCGTATAGTCGTTACCTTGGGTGAGCAACAAGCCGTTGCGGAAGAGCGCCAAGCTGGCGGCGGGTGACGGCGCGGCGGTCAGGATGAAGACGGTGTTCGTGCCATTGATGGCGCCCATGGGCGTTTCCGAGTCTCCGAAGCCAGGAACGGCTCCGCCCGTTTCGCCCACCACCACCCCACCGTTGCCACCCCCGGCGAGAATGCCACCGGGCAGCAGGGTCGCGCGGATATCGCGCAATCGTAACGCTGCGGAAGACGGGGGCACGCTCCAGATTTCGGAGAACTGAAACTGTCCATCCGAGTTGTAACGGGCCAGGTAGTAGGCGTTGTTGGCCGAAGTGGTGGGCGTCAATCGAACGTAAAGGTTGCCGTTCACGACTCTCACGGTGGTGCCCTGAGCGCCGACATTGGCATCGTTGGACGCCTGGAACGTCTTCCATTCGATCAGAATTAGCCCATTGTACGGCCGCCCGTCAGCGCGGTAGACCGTGTCACGAATGGTGGTAAGGGGAGGTTGTGCCCACAGCCGGGCGCCCACTGCCCCTAAGGCAAGAAACAGCAACAAGCGGCCCAAGCCGCGGATCAACGTGCTCATGACGGAAGACTCCTAAGTTCGAGTGAGGCCGCACCGTTTGCGCGTACAACCTAGCTGACCGGAGTTTAGCTGGTGGTCTGCTAGTTCTTGGGTCTATCTAACAGAGTCAATAAAGAGCAAATTACTTGTTATCAGGTATTTATAGTCTATAAACAGGCGCTGAAATTCTTTGTGAACGGCTTTTTGGCCAAGCTCGATTTTGCCCGATCCGAGGCTGGCTATTTGTTTTCGAGGACAAAGGTGGGCGCGAGGCCTGAAGCGGTGGAGAAGCCACTTGCCGAAGGTGTGGAGAGCCAGGTTGTACAGCCCTGTACCTTGCCGAGAAAGCTATGGGGATGCACTTCGATGTTCATCTCACGGTAGTCAAGGCCAGCTTCCGTTCGTACCGGGAAAGGAGCGTGAACGGTTTCGATACGTTCTTGCACGACGTAGGAATTCGCCGCCGCCCGGCGTACCGAACGTTCCCATTGGGCATCGTCGACTTCCCAGCCCCGCACTTCCGGCAGGTCGCTGGTTTGGTCATTCGGCCGCAGCACCAAGCGCTTGCGGTTCGCGCCAACAAAATTGGGCAGGTCAACGATTTTGCCTTGGTAGGTGGTTTTCGCATTCGCCACTAGGCGGGTCCACGGCACGGACTCGCGAATCGCTTTGCGTTCCACCAGCGGGAAATTGGCCGTCACCGATTCATCGGTGAGTAAATCGAAAATGGCCTTCTTTTGAGCCACTTCGCCACGGAAATTGTTTACCAGGCAGACGTTGCGTTCGCGATAGGCGCGCAGTAGCGCATGGTTGAGGTCGAAGCGGACCAGAAACTCAGCGATCCGCACCCGGCGATAGACCAGATCGATCTCGAAGTCGCCGCGCCTCAAGACGCCGTTTTTATACTCCAATTGTTCGAGCGAAATCACTTCCGCCGCGTAGCCTTGCTTGCGAAACATCTCGGCCAGCAACTGATACTCGCTGCTCTCAAAATTGGCAAAAGGCTGCCGGAATTCGAGAATCGCGATGTTGGGCTTTTTCTTCCCGCCGTACTCTTTGTAAGCCCGCAGGATGGCTTGCAGAAGAAATTTCGTGCCGCCCAGCTTACTGAGCTTGTGTTTCTTCCGGAACTCTTTGAGGGGAGCCGTATCGAAGAACAGATCGGCCAGTAACTCACCGTAGGCCACCCCGGAGGGTGTTTCGGCCGAATACTGATCGCAGTGCAGGTGCCCGTTCTGAATGTGGGTGTCGAGCAGCGAGGTGACGGCTAGGTAGGAGTAGCCAGGGTCAATCTGGGCCAGCATTTTTTCTGCGGGCAGCAAGGACATTCGCGAAAGCAGATGTGGCGTCGCCAAAGCCAACCGCTTCATGCGGTCGATGGCGGAGTTGAGCGATTCCGAGGTCGTTACCATGTGATCGTACTGTTTGCGAGTGATCAGATGGGGGCGCAAGAACGGCGAGACGGGCCGTCCGGCGATCACGAGACGACCGTCTTCCATTTTTTGGGCGAGCTCATCGGCCCACGCCAAATCTCGGAAAGATTCAGTCTCCAGAATTTTTTGGTAGCGGGTGACGGCGTCACCCAGGATTTTCACGCTCATTGTGCGGCGGACTTTCATCTCAGTATTGCACAGCCAATGCGATAATCAAAATATGGTAAGGGATGAATTTTCCCGTAACCCATAGATTGTAATAAACTTAGACTTCGGCAATAAGAATGCTATAGCATTTGACATCAGGGAACAGAATGAACAAATTTGCCTCAGTTATCTCTTTCGGCCTCGTCCTCACCCTTTCTTCTCCCCTCCTTTGGGGTGACGAAGGCATGTGGCTTTTGAACCAGATACCCAAGGCGGCGATCGCCACAAAGTACGGATTCACGGTCACGGATCAGTTCATCCGCCAGCTGCAGTTGGGCTCCGTCCGCTTCAACAACGGTGGATCGGGCTCTTTCGTTTCGGGCGAGGGGCTACTGTTCACGAATCATCACGTCGGCATGGATTGCATTCAGAAAGTCTCGTCGGGCACCAACGATTATGTGAAAAACGGCTTCCACGCCCGCACGCGCACCGAGGAGAAGCGCTGCCCGGATCTCGAAATCAATATCCTGCAATCGATGGAAGACGTCACCAGCAAAGTGAATACCGGCCTCACGGAAGCGACCCCGCTGAGCGAAGCGAATCGATTGCGCAAAGAGGCGCAATCGCGCCTTGAGAAAGAATGCGTCGCCGCCGGTGGCGAACGCTGCGACGTGGTGACGCTCTATGCGGGCGGCCAATACCATCTTTACCGCTACAAGAAATATACCGACGTTCGACTGGTGTTTGCGCCGGAGGCCGCCATTGCGGCGTTTGGCGGCGATCCCGACAACTTCACTTTTCCGCGCTATTGCCTCGACGTGGCATTCTTCCGGGCCTACGATCATGATGTTCCAGTGAAACCCCAACACTTCTTCCCCTGGTCGAAGACGGGTGCCAAAGACCAGGAACTCACCTTCGTCTCGGGCCACCCGGGCACCACGGGCCGCCTCGCCACTATGACCGAGCTCGAGTTCCAGCGCGACGTCAGTTTTCCCGTGACCTTGGAGCGGTTGCGCGGCATGCGAAAGTCGCTCGACGCCTTCATGGCCACCTCGCCCGAGAACAAGCGGGCCGGCACGGAGCTGCTAAACGGCGTGCTGAACAGCCTGAAAGCCTATCAAGGCTTCGACGGTGGCTTGCGCGACCCGTCGCTGATGGCGCGCAAGCGCGAGGACGAGTCGCGGCTGCGCAAAGCGGTAGCTGACGATCCGGCCAAGGCCCGGCGTTACGGCAACACCTGGGACGACATCGCGGCCGCCTATGAACGCTACCGCACACTGATGGCGCCCTATGTGGTGCTCGAGCGCTCGCTGAGCGGTGGCGACCTGATGGCGATCGCGCGAGATGTCGTGCGTTACTCGGCCGAAAAGACCAAGCCCAATGAGCAGCGCTTGCGCGAGTACTCGGAGACCGCGCTGCCGGAGGTGGAGCAGCGCATGTACTCGGACGCGCCCCTCAGCATGGGCCTTGAGATCGCGATGCTCGAGAACTATTTTGCCTGGGCCAGTAAGACGCTGGGCGTCGACCACCCCGCGCTCAAGCAGACCCTCGCCGGACGAAGCGCGCGCGCGGCCGCCGAGGCGATCATCAATGGCACTACCCTTGGGGACATCGCCGAGCGCAAGCGCCTGGCCTCCGATTGGGCGGCCGTACAAGCCTCAAAGGACCCGCTCATCCAGCTGCTTTTGACCGTCGATGGCCCGGCGCGCGAAGTGCGGAAGCGGTATGAAGATCAGGTGGAAGCGTCCCTGCGCGGCGCGGCCACACGCATCGCCCAAATTCGATTTGCCATGTACGGCGACCGCGAGTATCCGGATGCCACCTTCACCTTGCGGCTGTCCTACGGGCAGACGTTGGGCTACCGGAACGCCAAAGGCGTGGCCGTGCCGTGGGCCACGGTCATGGGCGGCATCTATCCGAAGGTGACCGGTGAGGATCCGTTCGCGCTGCCGCCCAACTGGCTGGCGGCCAGGCCACGGCTGAATCTGCGGACGCCCTTTAATTTCGTCACCACGCACGACACGCACGGCGGCAACTCCGGCAGCCCGACGCTCAATACCCGCGGCGAGATTGTCGGCATCTTGTTCGATGGCAACATTGAAGGTCTGCCGAATCGCTTCGTCTTTACCGACACCATGGCGCGGAGCGTCCATGTGGCCAGCCAGGGCATTTTGGAGAGCCTACGAAAGGTCTACCGAGCCGATTCGTTGGTGAAAGAATTGGTGCACTAATCGTGCAGCCTGCTTTCCAATTGGGTTTGCGCTACGGCCTGATGATCGGGATCATCACCATGATCGACATCTATGCCGGCACCATGACCGCGCTGCCGAAGTCGACTTGGATGTTTGGGCAAACCGTGCTGGGGCTATTGACGATGTACATTTGCGGCTGGACCGGCCTTAACGCGTTCCATCCCTCGGGCGAACGCATCTGGCTCTCGGCCCTGGCCGGCGGCTTGGCGGGCTTGATCGGCACCATGCTGTTTACTTTCACCCTATTCACCGTCTCCTACGGCCTCACCGATCACTTGCGCCAGTTCCCCTTCGCCAGTGTGGATCTGGTGAAGAGCGGCCAATCGGCGGCCGAATACGTGCGCTCCGTCGCCGGTGCCCGCGACCTGTGGAACATGACGATCGCCGGATTGGTGAGGGTGCCGCTGGGGGCGGGCTTCGGCGCGATCGGCGGCTTGATCAGCCGGTCAGTCGGCATGATCAAACCAGAGGAATAGGCTTACCAAACGGCTCTCGCGGTGGGGCGCGGCCTTAGTTTAGTGCTGTGACCGCGTGAAAAAGTTCAATTGAGCCGCGACCGAAGGAAGCAGGCCGAGCGCCTATCGGTGCCTAGCCCGCCGCGCGAGCGGTGGGGCACATTCTCCAGTTATTACGTGTTCGAGATTCAATTCGGCGATTTTGACGAACCCCGACCGTCAGGGAGAGGATCCTGCGACATAAAGAAACTACTGTTTACGCGGTCAAGGCACTAACGCGCGATCAGCTTGGCTAACCGCAGCACCTGGTAAAGCTCGCGGACATAGTCGATGTAAGTGCGAGCCTCATTGGCGGCGGCCGACGGAAGATTGCCGGCCGATTGGAGTCGATCGAGAAAGTCGACGGGCGGGTCGAAGTCGAGCCGGTTCACTGCTTGCCCAGCAATCAGCTTGCGCAGCCGGTCGGTCATAGTTTCATCCACTTGGCGCAGTTCGGCGTAGAGTGCGGCCACGCCGGGGTCGGAACTGTTGCGCGGGTAGGGGCGTTGATTGAGGTGATGCCAGGCATCTTGCAGCTTCTTGATGGCGCTGCCTTGCGCATGCTGCGGAATACTCATTGGATGGCCTCGCTTTGGGCAGTCGCCGGTTCGCGACCGTGATTTTCGCGGATGATTTGGGTTTGGTCGGAGTAGAACGTGCTGCACTTGTTGGCCTCACCGAAGATGTCCGGATTGACCTGAATTTGGTAGCCGGATTGGGTTGTCAGAAGCGAGTAAACGTAACCGCTCTTCTTTCCCGTAGCCAGATCGCCGGGAATCAGTTCGGCGGGTGGGGGGCCCAGTTCGCGGAGCGCTGAAGCGTACTTGCCAAACTGCTGCCGGTACTGATTCTGCGCACTTTGAATATTGATGATTCCCCGGATCGCGCTCACCACCCCAAAATCATCATGCGTTCGTGTGACAAAATTCGGTGCCGCGATGGCCATCCCGACCAAGAGCGCGGAAACGGCGATCAGAAATTCCGTCGGCGTAAAGTCGCTTCTGCCCATGGCAGTACTTTCAGTTGATGGCCTTGCTCTGCGGCGTCGCAGCTTCCTGACTATAATTTTCGCGGATCACCTGACTTTGGTCGGAGAAAAACGTCCGGCTTCCCGTATTGCCGAAAGCCTCCGGGGTGGCATTGATTTGATAGCCGCCCTGGGTCGACTGGAGAGTGTAGATGTAGCCGCCCTTCTTGCCCGTCGCCAGGTCAGCAGAGATCAAGTCTGCGGCTTGAGGGCCGGCCGTACCGCTCGTGGGGGGAGCCAGTTCCGTCAGGCTGGTGGCGTACTTACCAAACTGCGAATAGTACTGGGTTTGGGCTGTGTGGATGGTGATGACGCCGCGAATGGTCGCCATCTCCTGCGCATACATGCGCGTTCGGGTGAGTTTCGGGACGGCGATCGCGGCGATGATCAGGATGATCGCGATCACGATCAGCAATTCGACGAGTGAAAAGCCCCGGCGGCCTTCCGGGCGGTTACGCTGTAGCAATCTCAACATTTGTATCTCCCTTAATACTGACGTTATCAGATAGCGAAGCGTGCAGGCCCTACGGTTCTTTCAAAGTAAACGTACCGTCAGCATGCAGCAGATACCGGCGATCGCGCCAAGCGATGGTATTGCCGAAGAAACCCGCCAGCCAAAACGCCAAGCTGAGGAAATCCTGCGGGATGATGAGCCAACTCCAACGCCCCTGGAGGACGTGGCGAGCCAGGTAGATGCCCACGATCACCCGTAGGCCGATGGTGGCGATGGCGAGGGGCCACCAGTGAGTAAAGGCTAGCGCCGCGGCCCAGGGCAGGGGATTCGTAAACACTTGGCCCACATATCCGGCCGGGCGCGAGCGCCGCGTGCTGCGATTCCAGCGCAGGCGATGGGCGAAGTTGGATCGCCACGTCTCGCTGCCGATGTGATGCTCGATGACGTAATGGGAGAGGATGACGCCGAAACCCTGGCCGGCGGCGAGTTGGCCCATCACAAAATCCTCGGCCAGGTAGCGGCTGAGGACCGGGAAGCCGCCGATTTTTTCGAGAACCTGCCGGCGCGCAACGATGGTGGGCCCCACGGCGAAGCGGACGCCTTCCAGCATGCGCGCCGTCAGCAGGCCACCGATGAATTCGGTGTTGAGACCGGCGGCTTCCAGACGGCTCCAGAGGCTGGGTCCGGCGATGGCGCGATAGGGGCAGGTGGCCAAGTCGATTTGCGGGTTGGCGAATTCGCCGGCTATGGCCGCGAGGAAGTGGGGGCTGACGCGAATGTCCGAATCACTCATCGCGAGGATATCGTGCCGGGCCGCGCGCACCAGATGATCCAGGCTCCAGACCTTGGCATTAGGGTATGGCGGCTCGCCAACGAAGATCAGCTGGGTCGCGATGCCGGGATATTCGGCCTGCAGCTTGGTGACAATCGGGACCGCGGCGTCGTTCGCGCTCCGCGTGGCGAAGAGGATCTCATACGCGACCGGGTAGCTTTGGGTAAAGAAGCTGCGGAGGTTCTCTTCGAGCCCGAAGTCGGCCCCGGCAAGGGGTTTTAAGATACTGATGCCCATCGGCACGCCACCCGGGTTGGGAGTGAGTAAGTACTGGCGCGCCGCGATGAAAGTGAGCAGTAAGTAAACGAAGCCGCCAGCGGTAAGAATCACCAAGAGCAGGATCATGCGGCCCAGATCTTAGTCGGTGGAGGACTTAGTCGCAATCAACTGCTGCGCGCGGGCAATAAACTCGGCGATCGGCACGACGCCTTCGTCGCCGCGTTTGCGATGGCGGACGCTGACGTTGCCGGCCTCCGCCTCGCGGCCACCCAGTACCAGCATGAAGGGGATCTTCTGCATCTGCGCGTCGCGAATCTTCAGGTTCACCTTTTCGCCGCGATCGTCGACATGCACCCTCATGCCGGCCTCTTTCAGCTGCTTGCCGAGCGCATGGGCAAAGTCGTTTTGCCGATCGGTGATCGGGCAAACGGCCACCTGCACGGGCGCCAACCACATCGGGAAGGCTCCCGCATAATGCTCAACCAGAATGCCGAAGAAGCGTTCGATGGAACCGAACAGCGCGCGATGCACCATCAACGGCTGATGTTTCTTGTTGTCTTCGCCGATGTATTCGAGGCCAAAGCGGCGGGGCAAGGTGAAGTCGAATTGCACCGTCGAAAGCTGCCACTTACGGCCAATGGCATCCACTAACTTGACGTCGATTTTGGGGCCGTAAAAAGCGGCTTCGTCGGCCACTACCTTAGCGGCCAAACCGACTTTTTCGCAGGCATTTTTGAGCGCGTTTTCGGCGAGTTCCCACTGGGCCGCTTCGCCGTCGTACTTACCCGACTTACCGCCGTCCCAAGTAGAGATCTCGGCTTCGTACTCGGTGAATCCAAACGTATTCAGCGTGTCCCGGGCAAACTCCAGGCACGCTACGACTTCTTCTTCGGCCTGATCGGGCCGGCAGAAGATATGGGCGTCATCCTGGCAGAACCCGCGCACGCGAAGCAAGCCATGCAAAGTGCCGCTACGTTCGTATCGATACACGGTGCCCAACTCGCCTAAGCGTACCGGTAGATCGCGATAACTCTTTTGGCGGTCCGCGTAGATCAGAATGTGGAACGGACAATTCATCGGCTTCAGCTGATAAGTGGCGTCGTCCAGCTCCATTGGCACGAACATGTTGTCGGCGTAGAAATTGGCGTGGCCGGAGGTCTTCCAAAGGTCGAGCCGCGCAATGT
>JAYVRS010001097.1:0-3039 GCA_043776185.1 Bryobacteraceae bacterium
GATCGGGCGATTGATTGTTTCACCGTCATGGTGCCTAGCTTGTGTCCATGAGCTTCCCCAGGCATTTGATTGAAGAGCTTTTCCCCGCAGTTGATCATGGTATCTGGAGTGACCGCGTCGGCCTCAAGTGCGGCGGCCAAGGCCACTACTTTGAACACTGAGCCGGGCTCAAAGGGTACTTCGACCGATAAGTTCTGCCGTAACTTCTGATCCAGGTCGTTTCGTGGACTCACGTTAGGGTCGTAACTGGGGTAATTGGCCATGGCGCGGATCTGGCCGGTTTGGGGATCCATGACGATAATCGATCCGTCGTGAGCACTAGCTTTGACGGCTTTCTCAAGCGCTCGCTCGCAGATGAACTGAATTCGCCGATCAATCGTGGTTGCGAGCGACTCGCCGGCGTAAGCGGGTTCGGCTACTTCCATGCCGTAACCGCGCTGCTTGGAGTCTACGGCTAAACGCTTCAAGCCGGCATGGCTGCGTAACTCCTCGTCCATGGCTTTTTCGAGGCCCGCATAGCCTTCTCCATCTTCGTGGATGCCACCGAGTATCTGGGCGGCCAGGCGGCCATTGGGGTAGAGGCGCTTATACTCGGTGCGGAGTTCGATCCAGTCCAAGTTAAGACTGCGAAGCTTTTCTGATTGCTCAGGCGTGATTTTTCGCGCAATCCAGAGGAAGCCTCTGGGCTTCGCGGTGGACACGCCCGGTTCGGCGACACAAGAGAAGTCAGCCGATTTAGAGACCTTTGAAGCGAGCGGTTGATGACCCTTCGCGTGCAGAATTTGGGCACAGAGAGCGCCAGGGTCAAGATCTAGAACGCGCGATAGGATCGTTACAGCAATGTCCGGGTCGGGTAGGCGCATCGGATTGAGAGTAACTGAGTCTACCGGCAAGCTCATGGCCAAGGGAGCACCGTGGGCGTCAAGAATCATGCCGCGGGGGAGCTTCACTTCCACCTCCCGCGTTTGTTGAGTCGCCGCCGCGGCAGCAAACTTATCGTGATTTACAATCTGTAGCTGCACCAAACGCGCCGCAATCAACGCCGCCCAGACAAAGCCGAAGCGCGCGAGGACTCTAACGCGGTTACGCGACCGCTGATCCGTCTCACTCATCTTATTTTTCCCTTGCGCCAGGTTTAAGGGGGGGAGGTGGCCTGGCGCGCTAGGCCGTCTGTTACCGGACGGCTTTCGTTTGCTTCGAAACGTTGAGCGCCAAAGCAGACTTCGTGCTGCTGGGCGCCAAAAACTGCACAGTCAAAGGCGCGGGATCCACCATCTCTTGGTACCGCGCGATCTCTTCCAGCCGTTGCGGGGTGAGGAGGGACGCCCGCTCGAGGATTAAAGCGGATTTCTGTTTAAACAGATCGTCCCGCTCACCTTCCAACTGCTGTAACTTGTAACCAGCCAATAAACTAAACACGCTGGGCAGCAAAAGCACAATGAGCATCGTCGCACTGATGACAGTGGCGCCGATGGCTTTCCAGCAAGTGTCGCGCGCGGCTGGATCTTCCAGGCGCACTACTTGGCTATTGTCAAAATTCTTGATGTGCAGATACACATCTTCGGCCGGGAGGGGGCGCAGGCGGTATCGCTCGGCGTCACGCCGCGGCGCGGCATCCGCCGCACGCTCGGCCGCCATGTCACCAAATATATCCCAGATTACTGTCCAAGCCGCCATATCTATCTCCCGAGTATCTTTCTTGTTTTTGTTCTTACTCTTCGTCCGTCGCCATCTGAATGCAACGCAATTTTGCGCTGCGGGAAGGTGGATTTCTGCGCACTTCGTCGTCCGTCGGCGCCACCACATGCTTCGTGAGCACCAGGGCTTGCCCGGAACGGCCGAGCGCCTGAAAATGCTGCTTCAAAATTCTGTCTTCCAGCGAATGAAAACTGATCGTGACCACTCGGCCACCGGGTGAGACTAACTCCGGCAACGCGGCCATTAAATCCTTGATCTCGTCCAACTCGTGATTCACCGCAATGCGCAAGGCCTGAAACGTTTTCGTTTCGGGCGCGATGGTCCGCGATGTGCGAGGGGTGACCTGTGTGATCAGCCGGCAAAGCTGACCGGTTGTTGTCACAGGCCGCCCGTTCGCGATTGCCCTGGCGATCTGCCGGCTTCTCCTCTCCTCGCCAAACTCGTAGATCAAGTTGGCGAGCTCTAGTTCGCTCGAGTAATTGCAAACATCCGCGGCGGTCTCGCCCTGACTGCGGTCCATCCTCATGTCGAGGGGTCCGTCGGCCATGAACGTCATGCCGCGCTCGGGCGTTGTCAACTGGTAGCGACTCACACCGAGATCCGCCACCAAACCTTGGGCTAAGCCGAGCCCCATTTCCTTCCAGCGGGCCACCAGCGTCGAGAAGGGCCCTACCGTGAACCGGATGCGTTCCGGCGTATCGACGATGCTCCTGCGAGCCATCTCGAGACTCTCGGCGTCGCGGTCGTTCGAGACCACCAATCCGCCGGGGCCTAGCCGCGCCGCGATGGCTTTGGTATGCGAGCCAAGCCCGCAGGTGGCATCGATGTAGACGCCCGCATCGCGCGGCGCCAGCCACTCCAAAACTTCGCCGGTCATGACGGGCACATGCTGTTGCATACATCGCGCCTACCTCATCCCCAAGCGGTCGAGGGTGCGGGCGTTGCCTTCCCGGTTCGTACGAGCCGTCGCCAGTTTCACGGCCATCGTTTCATCCGACAACACCTCGATGTGGCCGCGCATCCATCTCACTTGAACGGTCGTCCCTTCCAGCTTCAAGCTGCGCCGTAAATTCGTCGGCATCAGCACGCGGTCCTGGTTGTCAACATCGCTCGTGTCGCCGTAATATTGAGCCAGGGTGCTGACCCCCTCAAAAGCGTCATATTCTTCGCCCTGGAGATTCTCGAATTTCGAGAGCTCTGCCAACCAGATGGGCATGGCGTAGATCCGAGCTGCTGCCTCGTCAAAAGTCGTGATGAATGCCGTCGAACCTTCGCGCTTCAAATACTCCGAAAACTTCACGGGGAGCTTAAGGCGACCCTTGTCGTCCACGCGTGCCGGAT
>JAYVRS010001098.1:0-3019 GCA_043776185.1 Bryobacteraceae bacterium
TTCCGGCCCAAAGAGCGCCAGAACGAAATTGGCGGGGCCGGCGGCGGTGCTATCTTTATTCCCAAGATTTACGACGGCCGCAACAAGACCTTTTTCTACTTCACCTATACGCAGCGCCTGCTGCCCGCCGTGATTGGTTTTCCGCTCAGCACGGTGCCTACTGCGGCGATGAAAAAAGGTGATTTTTCGCAGTTGGGCACCCAGCTGATCTATGACCCGGCGACGACCGCCAATGGGGCACGTACCCCTTTCCCAGGCAATGTCATTCCGACCGCCCGGTTCAGCAATGTCGCCAAGAACCTTATCCCGCTGATCCCGGATCCGACGCGCGCCGTCTTGCTGAATAACTTCGACTTCGTCAATCAGAGTGTCATCGAACAGAAGATCTGGAGCTTGAAGTTCGATCACGCGATCACGGCGAATAACCGGGTGTCTTTCTTCCTGAGTAAGGAAAACGGCGGCAGCCGCGACATCGGTAACTTCCCGGGACCGATCGGCAATAGTTTGGGATTTAGCGGCCAGTTGCCATTCAACATCCGCATCAATCACGACATCAGCCTCTCGCCGAATTTCCTGGTTCATAGCACGCTCGGCTATTCCGCGACGCGCCAACTCTGGGATAATCCAGCCCAGGCCGGTTGGGCTTCCAAGCTCGGCATCCCCGGCCAGACGGCCGAAGCCGACGCCCTGCCGCGTATCAACTTCCGCGGCGCCGCCGGTCTGTCGCCCTATGGCGTGCAGGACGGGAAGGTGTCCAACGGTGGCCAGGACAACGACACGTTTCACATTAGCCAGGGCATGACCTGGATCAAAGGGAAGCACGAACTGAAATTCGGCTGGGATCATCGCCGGTTGAAGACGTTCAGCTTCGACCTTGCATCTTCGAATGGCCAGTATTTCTTCAGCCGCAACCAGACGGCTATCCCCGCCAGCGGCGCGGGTAGCGGCCATGAGTTTGCCAGCTTGCTGCTCGGCGCGGTGGAAGAAGCCAATCGGGGCATTTTGCCGATCCTTCTCGACGATATTAACTACCGTTACACCGCCGGCTATTTCTCCGATAACTGGCGCGTCAGCAAGCGTCTCACCGTCAACCTCGGCATGCGCTATGAAGTGCCCGTTGGCTTCTACTTCCCAAGCGGCAATTGGGGTAGTTTCGATCCCAACAAGCCCAACCCTGGCGCGGGCAATCTGCCCGGCGCACTGCAGTTTTACGGCAATGGCCCAGGACGCATTGGCAAGCTTCGCCCCTATCCGACTGACTATTCGAACATCGGACCCCGCCTCGGCTTCGCGTATCAACTCACGTCGAAGACCGTTTTGCGCGGCGGCTGGGGTATCTTCTACCAGACGCTTGGCAACGGCGGCTGCGGTTGCCGCCCGGGCTTCGCCGCTGGCAACGCGATCCAAGGCAACTTCGTCGATCCGGTCATCAACTGGGATGGCGGCATTCCGGTTAGCGCGAGCTACGCGCCTCCGCCCAACTTCGATCCGGCGCAGTTGAACTTCCAGGGTGCTGACTTCCTGGGGCCCAACTACGGCAAGGCTCCCCGCGTGAGCAACTGGAGCTTCAACATCCAGCAGGAACTCTTCAAGTTCCTCATCGACATAGGTTACGTTGGTAACCGCGCTCGCGGTTTGAACTCCACTATCAACATCAATCAGCTGCCCGCCAGCCAATTGTCTAAGGGCGCCCTGCTCCAGGCCACTCTGGCTTCGCCTGCTGGACAAGCCGCATTAGCCAATGGCACGGTGCGCCTGCCCTATGCCGGCTATCCGCTGACCCGCACGGTGGCTCAGGCCTTGCGACCGTTCCCGCAGTTCCTCGACGTCGTCAGCCGCAACTCTGGCCAAGGCCTCACTTGGTACGATGCTCTGCAGGCCAAAGTGGAACGCCGCTTCGGCAACCTGCAGATGCTGGCCAACTACACGTGGTCGAAGTCGCTGGCCAATTCGCACTACCGCCAGATCTTCTCGCAGCAGTTTAACGTCGGCGCTCAGGATGCCTATAATCTGAGCGACATGAAGTCGTTCCTGCCCTTCGATCAACCGCATGTCTTCAACTTGCTCTTCAGCTACGACCTGCCTTTCGGCCAAGGTAAGCGCTTTCTGGGCAAGACGAACATGATCGCCAACGCTTTGTTGAGCGGCTGGACGGTGAGCGGAATCGCTCGCTACAATGCGGGTGGCTTGATCCAAGTGACTACCCCGGGCAACCCGCTCGCGGGTACCATTTTCTCCACCGCTACCAAGGCCAACGTGAACAACGGTGTGCCGATCAGCACCGGTGCTAGCTTCAAAGACCTTGACCCGAACAATCCCAACGTCCGTTGGTTTAATGCGGGTGCCTTTAGCCCGGCGAACCCGTTCTCCTTGGGCAACGCCGCGCTTTACTACAATCAGTTCCGCCAGCCCATGGTGGCTAACGAGAACATCGGTCTCGCCAAGCGCACCATTCTGTTCAAGAATGACCGCAACCCGGTGGAATTGCTCTACCGCGCTGACGCGTTCAACCTCTTCAACCGCACCCGCTTCGGCGGCGTGAACGGCGTGATCGGTAACGCCGCTTTCGGTCGCCCCACCGGCCCGCAAGTCGGCGCGCGCGCCATCACCATGGGTCTGCGCTTAAGCTTCTAGCTTTTGCGTCAACCCGAATCGAGAACGGCCCGCCAGAAGGCGGGCCGTTTCTGTTTCGACTACCCAAGTGTAGCCCCCGGCGTCAGCCGGGGGACGGCACCAGCAGAGGCTGGCGGCCTATTCGATCCCCCGGCTCACGCCGGGGGTAGCAAGGTGTATCGGATCCCCCGACTTACGCCGGGGGCTAGTAAGGTGTATCGGATCCCCCGACTTACGCCGGGGGTAGTAAGGTGTATCGGATCCCCCGACTTACGCCGGGGGCTAGCAAGGTGTATCGGATCCCCCGACTTACGGGACTGTGAAAAAATCACCCGAGGCTAAAAGTGGGCCAAATGGGGGGATACAAAACCATTCCCACAACCGCACCAAGGGCTTACAGAGCCTC
>JAYVRS010001099.1:0-3019 GCA_043776185.1 Bryobacteraceae bacterium
CCGCAGTGAGTCCGCGGGCTGGTAACTTCGGCTTGATCACGGCGAAGAGCGGCGAACGGAATGTCCAGTTGGGCTGGAAGGTCATGTTCTGAAACGGAGGGCCTGACACGTTGTCGAAAGGTGACCTGATGACATGAAACACTCCCAGGCATTCGTCCGGAAGCGGAGGGATTCACGGGAGTTGCACGGTCATCGATAATTGGCGCCCCCCCCGGCATCTCGAGTTTCGCTCCAACTGCAAGCAGATTTAGCAGGTTAGCAACCTCAAGATTCGGTGGAGCCCGCTTCTTTCAGATGGGGAAATCAGGGCACCCCCTGAACTTATCGCCTTATTATACTGAAGGGCGAAGGCCAGGAATCGTAGCCCGTCGCCGGCCACCGGTGACCCAACCCGAACGACGTTTACACAATTCTATTCACAAGCCCACCCGAAATCTTTCCTCCGCTCGCTTTTCACCTCGCGCGAGTTGTGGTAACTTTGTGAACTATAAGGACGAACTCCATGACCCCCACGACAGCTCCTGTGCCGGTGCATCCGCTGCAGAAGATCATTGACGATCTGAAAGAAATTATCGCCCGCCAAACGGCGAATCCGAGTGACCCGCAACTGCAAGACCTTCTGATGAACGTGCAGGTGGAGCTCAGCAAGGCCGTGAAGTCGCTGGTGGGTGTCGGCGACGATGCGAACCGGGGCGGTTGAAGCAGCAGATTAAGGCTGATGGGATTTTGCCTGGACAGCTCTGATCGCCGGGCCGAAAGCCGGGTCGCGGCGTAGGTTCGCGAGGGCCGGTTCATCGAGAACCTCCCGCAGCGTAAGCGGGTTCGAGAAGTAAGTGCGAAGCGCGCGAAGCGCCTCGGCGCGCCGCCCACACAGTTCATAGCTGACGACAATGCGCCCTGCTAGCGGCGCGCGGGCCGCTTCGGGAATTTGGGATAGGGCGGCGAGCGACGATTTGGCATCGCCCAGGCGGGCGCGATATTCCGCCAGATCGGCCAATGCCACATGAAATTTGGGGGTCACCTGGAGCCGGCGTTCGGCAAGCTCGGCGGCCTTGCGCAGCGCCGGAACCGACTTGCCACGATCATCCGGACTGAGCGCGGCAGAAGCGCCGAGGTTACCCCAGTATTGGTGGTCCGAGCCATTGAGTTCGATCGCTGTCTCAAGGGCCACTACGGATTTCCGATAGTCGTGCATCAGGTAGTAAGTGAGCCCCAGCGAATTGTAAGATCGCGCACTGGGCTGTAACTGGATAGCGCGCAGGAACTGGTCAACCGCCTCGGGATACCGTGCCTGCAGGCGGTAAAGGCGCCCCAGGTTTCGCACGACGGTTTCATTTTCCGGCGCCAATTTTCCGGCTTCGCGTAACTGCCGTTCGGACTCGGCGAGCCGGGCGCGGTCTTCGTAAAAGAAGGCTAGCTGCAAGTGGCCCAGCCAATCCGTGGGCCGCTCTCGAATCGACTCCAGATAAAGTTTCTCGGCTTCGGAGAACTTACCCTGGGTGGCGAGCACTTCGGCCAGTTCGCGTGACGCGTCGGCATTGCCGGGGGCGAGTTCAAGCGCCCGCGCGAGCTCGGCGATAGCTAGTTCGTGCTGACCGGTTTCGGCGAGAATTTTGCCTAGTTTGATGTGGGTGAGCGGCACGCTGGGGTTGAGCGCGACCGCGCGGTGGGCATGGTCGAGCGCTTGGGCCGTAAGTTGGGGGTCGGCGTTCAGCCGCTTGGCTTTGGTCCAGGAGGCTTCGGCCAAACCGGCATGCGCCAGCGCGAAGCCGGGGTCGGTTTGAACGGCGGCGGCAAAGCGCCCGATCGCCAGGTCGAGGTTGCCGGGCCGATCGAAGCGGGCCATCAGGCCGCGGCCTTCGAGGTAAGCGGCATAGCTATTTCCGGCGGGGTGGGGGGCGGGGCCGGCCATCGCTCTCAGCGTATCCGGCAACGGCTCAAGGGAGAGCAGTTTCCGCATGCTGGCGAGGGCGAGCTCGCGGGAATGCAGGGCATCGGCCGGGTTATAGAGAAAGGTCTCGTGCCCGATCTGTTTCAGGCCCGCAGTTTCGACCAGATCGAGGGTCAGCCGGACTTTCGCGCCCTCGCGGGCGGCTTTTCCGACGACGGCGAGGTCGACGCCATAAACCCGCCGCGCCTCTTCCACACTGGCCAATTGGCGGCCACGGACCTCCGAGACTGGCACCGCCCAAATCCGTTGGCCAGCACGCTCCGCGTCGCCAATGGCGTCAGAGAGCAATCCGAGCAATCCGTCCCCGACGGCGTGCTCGGTATCGGTGCTGGCGCCAGCGCCGGTGCCAGTGCCAGTGCCAGTGCCGGCACCGGTGGTAAGCGGGAGGATGACGATGCGACGCGAAGCCTTGGAAGCCATAGGAGCCGTCCCAACTGCCGTCCCATTTGTTCTGGGCGTGGCCTGGCGGTAGAGCCCCCCGCCGGCTAGCGCGAGAGCAAGCGCGGCGGCGGCCAGCCCCATTTGCCACCGGGATGGCGATGGCCAAGAAGGGCTCGCGGGAGTTTGTAACGCGGAGCCTTGAGGGGAAGGGATTGAGGAAGGCTGGGCAATCAAAAGCGTCTGGGTGGCGCTTTCCGGACCGAAAGCCGGATGACCGGCGGAGGGTATGGCGACCGGGGAAATGCTTTCGATCGCTTGGCGCATCTCGCGGGCGCTGGACCAGCGATCAGCCGGGCGGGAGGCAAGGGCTTTGGCGACGAGGCGGTCGAGCGCGGGGGGCAAACCCGGCTGATAAGCTGACGCGGCATCAAGGCTGGCTTCGGGCAGCCGTCCGGTGAGCATTTCGAACAGCACCATGCCGAACGCCCACAAGTCGGCGCGTTCATCCACGGTCACGCCGCGGGCCTGTTCGGGGGCCATGTAGGCGGGGGTGCCAACCGCCCAGCCTACTTGGGTGAGCCGTTCGTCGCCGCCGCGTTGCGCCAAGCCAAAGTCGAGAATCGTGATGTGGCCGTCGGAATCCACCATGAGGTTGGAGCTCTTGATATCGCGATGAATGATGCCAGC